>LJUW01000102.1 GCA_001304315.1 candidate division Zixibacteria bacterium SM23_73_2
TTTAACAAAGTAGCCCTTATCCTGAGTAAAATTTAGATATTTTCTGATGCTTGAGCAATCCTAAGGATGCTCCGAACAGTAATTGCTAAAGCTATGGGGCATCGGCATTTCCTAATACCGATGCATCAAAGAGAGTAAACCTTTTAGGTTTACAAGTCAAGCTGAAGCTTGACAATCCAAGTGTCTTTGGTGTGTTAGCCTTTCCTGGCGGACAGGTAGGCTGACTTGGTCAGGTAAAGACTGACCTCTCTTTATACTTTTAAAAATTAAACCCTTCAGGTTTACAAGTCAAGCTAAATCTTGACAATCCAGACTTTAAAATGTCATTGCCAGTGTAGCGATGCAATCCTATTACTGAAAAATAATAGCAAATTAAATCTTTTTATCCTCATCCAAAAATCCGTGCTCTCTCATCCAGGAATCAGAGTATATCTTGCTCAGGTAACGGGAACCGGTGTCAGCCATTACCGTAACCAAAACCTTATCCTTGCCTAACTCTTTGGCCACCTTCAAGGAAGCGACTACGCAAGCACCGGATGAACCTCCAACATAAAGTCCCTCCTCCAAACACAGCCTTCGGGTCATCAGAAAAGCTTCTTTATCCGAAACCTGAATTACCTCATCGATAACGCTTTTGTCCAGAGCCAGGGTTACCACGTCGCTTCCGATCCCTTCCAATTGATAGAGTTCAGGCTCTGGGACTGTTCCTTTTTGGATATAGGTTCCTATTCCCGCCACAAAACAGTCCAGTTTCCCATCGGTCTGTTCCCAGATCTCCGGACCGGTGATGTTGTAATGAGCCTCGATGTTTTTCTGATTGTGATACTGGTTCAAATGAAAACTTCCGGGAATCTCCTTAGCTATTTTTTTCGCCTGCTCAATACAGCTTTCCGGATGATCTGGTGGAACGTCAGCGGGAGTAACCACCACCTCTGCGCCCAGGGCTTTTAAAAGGTCGATTTTCTCCTGGCTCATCTTATCCGATATAGCGAAGATAGACCGGTAGCCCTTCAACGCTGCAATCAAAGCTGCTCCGATCCCGGCGTTGCCGGAGGTGTTATCCACGATCGTTCCTCCCGGCTTCAAAATCCCCCTTTTCTCGGCATCCTCTATTATATACAAAGCCATCCTCTCCTTGACGCTTCCCATGGGGTTTAAGTACTCCAGCTTAGCCAGAATGGTGGCACAACCATCTTCTACCACCCGGTTCAACTTCAAAACAGGGGTGTTGCCGATCAGCTCGAGGATGTTCTCATAATATTTCATTCTTCATCTCCTTCAAAGATGCTTAAATTAATAAATTCGAAATTCCGATTTCATTTACTTCTCATCAGGTTTAAAAGCTTATCATTAGTTAAAATAAGTTTGAGCAAAGGATAACCCAAAACATAGCAGGCTAAAAATTCACCGACTGCGATATAGATAACTGTCAAAAGATAAGGGAGATTAAATAATAGGTGGAGGTACAGACTGACTCCCAAAGCATTTATAATCACCGGGGGTAGAGGTGCTAAAATCGGTTTTTTGGTACGGGATAAAAGATAGGTAAAAATCGCAGCCAAAATGGTACAAACGCTCCCTCCGATCACGTCAGCCAGTCCCAATCCCCCGTAAACGTTCGCTACCACGCAGCCAAAAAAAAGTCCCAGAATTGCAGAGGGTGCGACAAAGGGAAGAACCGTTAAAGCCTCTGATATCCTAATCTGAACTGGCCCGTAGCTTAAAGGGGCAAAGATTATGGTAATAACAGTATAAAAGGAGGCAATTATTCCGATTCGGGCTAAGTATTTAGTTGAAAACGACATGTTTTTCTCTTCCTTCTCTATATTAAAATTTAAATCCCTTTTGTCAACAAAAAACACTTGCATTTTTTTCGGTTTTACTTTATCTCTAAAACATTAAAAAGCAGGAGAGATAAGTATGAAAGTATTAATAGTTGGAGGAGGAGGTCGAGAACACGCCTTAGCCTGGAAACTCAACCAATCCGAGATGGTCAAGAAAATCTATGCAGCTCCTGGAAATGCGGGGATCTCGCAATTGGGGGAGTGCGTGAATATTAAAGCTGACGATCTTTCGGGGCTGGCGGATTTTGCGGAAAGGAATTCAGTGGATCTAACCCTGGTAGGCCCGGAGCTTCCATTAACCCTGGGAATAGTGGACCAATTCGAAGCAAGGAGATTGAAGATCTTTGGCCCCTCAAAAAAAGCTTCCGAGATCGAGGGAAGCAAAGCATACGCCAAGGAGTTCATGCAGAAATATCATATCCCCACTGCCAGCTTCAAAATCTTCGACGACAAAAATCAGGCACTTGACTTTTTAAAAGAAAATACCTTTCCCCTGGTGATTAAAGCCGACGGTTTAGCTGCTGGCAAAGGAGTGATACCGGTGGATAACTTCTACCAGGCTGAGGAGACAGTAAAAAAAATAATGGTTGAAAAGATATTTAAGGAAGCTGGTTCAAAGATCGTGGTTGAGGATTTCCTCGAGGGCGAGGAGGTAACCATAATGGCTTTCACTGATGGAAAAACCGTAATCCCTATGGTTCCCTCCCAGGATCATAAAAGGATATACAATGGAGATGCAGGTCCCAATACCGGAGGCATGGGAGCTTATGCTCCTACGCTTTTCGTTCACGACAGATTGACCAAAAGAGTTTACGAGGAGATCTTAGAGCCAACTATCCTGGGCCTGGAAAGGGAAAATAGAACTTTTAAAGGGATACTCTATGCCGGATTGATGCTCACCGAGCTCGGACCCAAGGTAATGGAGTTCAACTGCAGATTTGGAGATCCTGAAACCCAGGTGGTTTTACCCCTTTTGAAAGGCGATTTAGTTGAGATAATTCTCTCGATAATAGATGGGGAGCTGGAACTGGAAAACATCGACTGGAAAAACGATTTCGCAGTCTGCGTGATCATGGCATCATCAGGTTATCCCGGTAAATATGAGAAGGGAAAGGACATCTGGGGATTGAACAAGATAAAAGACGATGCTTTGGTTTTCCACGCCGGCACAAAATACGAAAACGGCAGGTTTAAAACCGATGGGGGAAGAGTCCTGGGGGTCACGGGAGTGGAAAGCTCTATGGATAAAGCCATATCCAAAGCTTATACCTCCGTGGATAAAATAAGATTTTCGGGAATGCAGTACAGAAGGGACATCGGGAAAAAGGGGATGAAATTAAAAGGAAAATATTTGTAAAAATGAAAAAAGAAAAGGTATTGATAATAACCGGAAGTAAATCTGACTTGGAGATAGTATCAGAAACTGAAAAGTTCTTGAAAAAATTCGACATCCCTTTCAAGACCGAGATTTCATCTGCTCATAGAAATCCCGAAAGGACAAAGAAGATAGCATCTGAAGCTGAGAATAAAGGTGTTAAGGTTATAATCTGTGTTGCCGGAATGGCTGCTCATCTTCCTGGGGTGGTCGCCTCCTGGACAAACCTACCGGTCATAGGAGTGCCGGTGCCCAACTCAGCCTTCAAAGGGATAGATGCCCTGCTCTCGATGATGCAGATGCCCAAAGGGGTACCGGTAGCCACCTTAGCCCTTGGTAAATCCGGAGCAAAAAATGCAGCGATTTTGGCTTGCCAGATTTTAGCTCTGTCCGATAAAAGATTGAAAAAGAAGTTGGAAATTTTCAAAAGGGAATTGAGCCGGAGTTAAAAAGACAAGGACTAAGGGGCATGGGTCAAGGGAAATAGAAAAAAGATGAGTTTTAAAAAATTAATTGCTTGGCAGAAGGCTTATGAATTAACGCTCGATATTTATAGGACAACCAAAAAATTCCCAAAATCGAATGGATTGGCTTTAAGAACTCAGATTCAAAAAGCAGCTCTATCGATACCAGCAAATATCGCTGAAGGATATGAAAGACAACATAGAAAAGAATATCTACAATTTCTCTGCATTGCAAGAGGTTCACTTGGGGAACTTGAAACATATATACTTCTGGCCAAAGATCTTTCCTATATAAACGAAAAAGAATATGATCGCATAAATGATTTAAGATCTGAAGTGGGTCGATTATTAAGAGGCTTAGTAAAATCTCTTTCTTGATCCTTGCAACCTGCCCCTTGACCCTTTAACAGTAGGAGGAAAAATGGGAATAATAATTTTAGGTAGCATAGTTTTAATATTTTTGGGTGGGATTTTAGTCTACAACCGATTGATAAATCTACGTAACCGAGTAGAAAATGCCTGGCATCAGATCGATGTCCAACTTTTAAAAAGGGCTGATTTAATTCCCAATTTAGTGGAGACGGTGAAAGGCTATGCAAAACACGAAAAAGAGGTTTTTGAAAAGGTGACCCAGGCAAGAGCTTCTGTGACCCAAGCGGGAACAATAAAACAGAAAGCTGATGCTACCAATATGCTCACCTCTGCTTTAAAATCGCTTTTCGCGGTTGTGGAGAATTATCCAGAACTCAAAGCCAACCAGAACTTCCTTCTGCTTCAAGAGGAACTATCAGGCATCGAAAGTAAAATAGCCTATGCTCGGCAATTCTATAACGACACGGTGATGAATTACAATCGAACTCAACAACTTTTTCCTTCTAATATAGTCGCAAGTCTTTTTGGATTTACCCTAAAGGATTATTTTGAGATCGAGGAGCCAGGAAAAAGAGAAGCACCCAGAGTTGATTTTAAATAGTTTTTTGATTTAGTTTCTATGTATGAGCAGATCGCTTCCAACAAAAGAAAAAGCTTTTTGCTTCTATTTCTATTTATTATTCTTGTAGGTGTTTTGGGCTGGATTTTCGGAGAGATAACAGGTGCTGGGAATATCTTCGTATTTTTTGCTATGGCAATAGCCTTGTTCTTATCTTTGACCACCTTCTTTTTTGGGGATAAGATGGTCTTAGCAATAAGCCGGGCTAAGCCTGTCGATAGAAAAGAAAATCCTTATTTAGCTAATGCGGTGGAGGGACTGGCGATAGCAGCAGGCATCCCTGCTCCAAAAACTTACATCATTGAGGATTCTGCGCCGAATGCTTTTGCCACTGGAAAAGATCCAAAAAACTCATCTGTTGCTGTCACCACCGGACTTCTCTCAAAGCTCAACCGGCTGGAACTGGAAGGGGTTATTGCTCATGAGATATCACATATCAAAAACTATGATATCAGATACGCCACCTTAGTGGTAGTCTTAGTTGGAACTGTTACACTTCTATCAGACTGGATGCGCAGGAGTTTCTTCTACAGAAGTAAGAGAACAAAAAGAGCCTCCGGAAGCGGAGGTGCCCTTATCCTTTTAGTGGCTATAATCTTAGCTATTTTAGCTCCTTTAATAGCCCAACTTCTCAGATTTGCTATTTCGAGGCAAACCGAATATCTAGCTGACGCTAATGGAGCTCTTTTAACCCGCTACCCAGAAGGATTAGCCTCCGCTTTGGAGAAAATCTCCAAAGACAAAGAGCCTCTGGAGTCTGCAAATAAGGCTACTGCCCATCTCTACATTGTAAATCCGCTTTTGGAACACAGAAGCAAGTTGAATGATCTTTTCTCCACCCATCCACCTGCAGAGGAAAGGGTAAGAAAATTAAGGTCGATGTAAATTATAGATTCAAAAAAGTAGGCTTCAGGTAGATTTCAGATTGGGATAAAAAGTAGAGGAGATGTTGTGAAAAAACTTTTCATATTCGAAGACGATAAATTCGAAAATTTCTACCCTCTAACCTATAACCGCCCGGTTTATGAGCTTTTATTTGGAATTCTCACCCTGAGGAAAAAGCTCACCAGGCTTTATCCCTCCTCGGATACGATCCTCTTGTGCAGGGATTACATCTCGGATGTCCTGAAGGAGAAGACCAAATGCAAGGTAAATCATTTTGAAATAAACCCAGATGATCAGCTTCTTTTTTTAAATGGAAGAACTCTGGGCTCAGAGAACCTGCCGCAGAAACTCAATTTCTCAAAGAAAGAGAAACTCTGGCTTTGTGGGGATGAGCTTCTGGGATTTTCTATTTTGGGCTCTCACCTGAAAAAGATTAAAAATGAGACATATGCTCTATACCAGAAAAAAAATTTGGAGTCGATAAAGAATAAATTGAAACCGGAAAAGGTAAACTTGAAGTTGGTAAATTATCTATGGGAACTGGTAGCGGGTAATCCAAAAGAGATAGAAAAAGATTTTGAGAAATTAAAACCGGAGTTAAATTTTAAAGATATGACCAGAAAAAGCCAAATCGACAGCCAGGCAAAAATCTACAATCCTCAGAAAGTTTTCATCGGAAGAAAAAGTCAAATAGAGGCACAGGTGGTTCTGGACGCCAGGGAGGGTCCCATATACGTGGGTGAAGAGGCGGTGATCCAGTCCCATACCAGAATCGGGGGACCAGCTTTCATCGGCAACCAATCTTTTATCGTTGGAGGTAAAATAGGGGGAGGATGTTCGATCGGAGAAGAATGCAGGGTGGGTGGGGAAGTTGAGAACTCAATCTTTTTAGGCTGTTCCAACAAATACCACCAGGGATTCTTGGGGCACTCCTACGTTGGGGAATGGGTGAACTTGGGAGCTTTGACCACCAACTCCGATCTGAAAAATAACTATAAAAAAGTTAAGGTAATTCTTTCTGGTAAAAAGATAGATACCGATATGCTTAAAGTGGGCTGCTTTTTAGGAGATCACGTTAAAACCGGGATAGGGACTTTGCTTAACACCGGAATAAACATAGGCTTGGGGACCAACGTATATGGTGGAGGAATGCTGGAGAAGAAATTTATACCCTCCTTTTCTTGGGGAGGGGAAAAAGGATTAGAGGAATATAGACTGGATAAATTCTTATCTACCGCAGCCGAAGTCAAAAAGAGAAGGGATAAAGAATTGAGTCGAAACGAAAAAAGACTTTTTAAAAAGGTATTTGAACTAACCCGAATGGAAAGAAAAAAATTTTAACCCATGGCAAAAGATCAACCTGAGGTCGAATCTTTTAAAAGAAATTCGTATGAACAAAACCAGAATGCCGATAAATAATGCAGGAGACTTTTGGGGTTGATCTTGAAGATAATTTTGAGGAGACGTCTTTATGCCCGAGCTAAGAAAAGATCCCATTATCGGAAGATGGGTCATAATATCCACTGAGAGGGGGAAAAGACCCACCGACTTTTCCACCCTCCCCGATAAAAAGCAAAACTCCACCTGCCCTTTCTGTCCGGGAAACGAATCCGCCACTCCGCCTGAGATACTGGCATTTCGCCCTGATAAAAGTGAACCTAACCAACCCGGGTGGACATTACGAGTCATCTCAAATAAATACCCCGCCTTAAAAGTTGAAGGAGACCTAAACCGGGAGGGAAGGGGGATATTCGACAAGATGAACGGGGTAGGGGCACACGAGGTTATAATCGAAACCCCGGATCACATCAAGAATATGGTTGATTTAACTGACAGGGAGATGGAGGATGTTCTATGGGCCTATCGAGCCCGAACCCTGGACTTAAAAAAAGATCCCCGATTCAAATATATTCTGATATTCAAAAACCAGGGGGAGGCTGCAGGAGCCTCTCTGGAGCATTCCCATTCCCAGCTTATCGCCACTCCTATCGTGCCTAAAAGGGTATCCGAGGAGCTGGAGGGAGCTCACAAATACTATGATTACAAAGAACGCTGTATCTTCTGTGACATCATCCGTCAGGAGATATCTGAGAACGTTAGAGTGATC
>LJUW01000033.1 GCA_001304315.1 candidate division Zixibacteria bacterium SM23_73_2
AGATAATAAGCCTCTGCTATGGGCCAGAGGAAAAGCTTGGTCTGAGGATATTTTTTGTCCATCTCTGTTGCTAATTCTATGGCTTGTCGGTAATGCTTCTCTTCGATATAAACCCAGATCAGACCATAATTTGCCACATCCTTTGAATAGATACCTTTCTCAGCAGCTATTTTTAGCTCCTCTATTCCCCTTTTTCTCTCATCTTTGAAAAAGGGCAGGAAATGAAGCGGCTTGGTTAAAACGCTTGTCCAGTAATGGTAGGAACCCAGTCCCACGTAACAGTCGTAAAAGGTGGAATCTAACTCATACGCCTTTTTTATCGCAGACTTAGCCTCTAGTGCACACTTAAAAGCTTTCCACAGATTTTTTCTTTTCCCTTCATACACGGCTAATGCCCCATAAGCATTTCCCAGATAAAAGTATGCCTGGATGTCCTTTTGATTTTTTTCTATTCCTTTTTCAGCTAATTCAATAGACTTCTCCATGTACCTGAAGAAATCTTTTTCCTTGAAAGCAGAGGCGTAGTCTATCATCTGGGTCTGATAAGCTGAGCCCAGAAAGAAGTAGCCTGCCGGGTCCTCTGGTCTCTGCGAGATCATTTTTTGAAATATTTTTTGGGCTAAGTCGTAATTTTCGTTGATTGTCGCTTCTATTCCATTTAGAATGAGCTGATCTGTTTTCTTTGAGATTGAGTTATCTGGATTTTTTTGAGCAGGAATATTCTGGATGTTTAAAAGGAAAAACAAAAGTGAAATTATAAGCATCTGTCCTTTTGAGATTTTCACTTTGATGATAACCTTTTCCGGATTTTCTTTTTTAAATCTTTCGCCTGCTCTATAATCGGCTTGGCATAATCGTTGTTTTTAACATTTTCCTGATGAGCCAAAGCGAATCCCAGTTGTTCAATTGATTTTATGTATTCTTTTTTGTAAAAGAATATCTCAGCCATCCAGTACCTGCACTCCACCTCAGCTGCCAGGTCGTAATAAGGGGACTCTTTGAAGAAGTTCAAAAGCCTGTTATAGGTTTCTAAAGCTTCATCCCATCTTTTCAGTCCCATGTATGCCTGGGCGGTCATCCACAGCCTGAAAGGATCATCCTCTCCCGCACTTTTAAGGTCCTGGCTCAACTCAAGAACCTTATAGTAATCCTTTTCTTCGTTGTAGACTCTCAAAAGCGAGTATTTGGCTTCCAGGGATGTATATTTTCCCTTTTCAACTGCTAAAATAAGCTCTTTAATTCCCTTCTCTCTCTCATCACCTATAAAGGGCAGCCAGGATAGGAGTTTTGATTTAATGCTTCCCCAATAGTGATAAGCACCAAGACCATAATAAGCATCGTATAGTGTGGAATCAAGCTCCAGTGCTTTCTCTAAAAGCGGTTTGGCTTTTAAGGCATCCCGGAATGCACCCCACCAGTTTCCCCGGAATGAACGGTAGATACCCCGATAACCATAGGCTCCCCCTGAATAAAAACACAGCTCCGATGTATTTTTACCCGTTTTTAACTTCTCGTTCCCCTTCTCTATTGCTGTGTCAATATAATTTTCAAATTTGGATTTGTAATTTTCATTTCTATAATTATCTATTAAGGTCTGATATGTTGCAGCGATAAAAAAATAACCTATCGGATCATTGGGATAAAAATCTATTATCTTCTGGAATTCAGCTATTGCTTGGTCGAATTTTTCATCCTGCACCAGGTGAATCCCTTTGACAATCACAGAGTCAAGTTCGTCGAAGATCTTCGATTCTGCCCGGATGTTTATAAAAAGAATGAAGAATAAAAAAAGAACGAAAAATATCTTTTTATTCATAGCTCTATTCTTCCGGCTAAAAGATCTGTGGTCAGCCTGTCGATTTCCGCTTTTTGGGATTTCTTGGTTATATCGCCAAGGAAATGAAAATAATCCTCCATAAATGAATATGCTGTGATTTTTTCATCAGCATTTAATTTAAGTTCGGTTTTTTTTAAAAGCTCAAACCATCCGAAACTCTGGGTGTTGATTGTTTTTATCTGGCTCCAGAAAAGGATCCTGCCGTTTTCTTTTTTAAGTATTTGTCCTTTAAGAGAGATTTTTTCCTGGTCCAATTGGAAAAGGTGGTTTTTGTTGTCAAGCAGGGTGAGGATAAGTGTAACAAGGGCTAAAACGAGGAATATCACGCTCAGAATAACCGAATAGCCCAAGCTGATGTAAGATAAAAGCAGAAAGATAAAAACAACAACTCCGAATACTATCCTCATCTCGGTTCCATAATATCTATATTCAATTAGGTATTTATTCATAACTTTTCAGAAGCTAACTTACAACAGATGAAAAATCAAGAGATTTTATTGATTGGGAAACTCCCCTTTGCCTTAGAATAGCTTAGCTCAAGGAGCGGATATTTGTTTCAATTTTGTTTCCATTTGGGTTGTGTTTCTTGGGTTTTTATGGTTTATGATGGGTTGTGCAAATATCTCCTAAGTTATTGTTCATCTTTGTAATAACAAGGAATTCAAGAAGTAAG
This sequence comes from candidate division Zixibacteria bacterium SM23_73_2, assembly GCA_001304315.1. Classification (GTDB taxonomy): domain Bacteria; phylum Zixibacteria; class MSB-5A5; order MSB-5A5; family SM23-73-2; genus SM23-73-2. Next base: position 2,511 of record LJUW01000033.1, read on the forward strand.
GGATCCCCTTAAAAGAACAAGTAGTTTTATTGAGTTTTTAGATTTCTCCTCAATTTTCATAAAGTATCGGTCTTAAGTTACGGATGCAATTGAATCGAGATTACTTGCGAAATTGTTTGCACAAGGTTTAGATCCTTTAAGCGTATAGGTAAAAGAGATTATACTACACTGAAAGCTTCTGATGATTTGTAAAAAACAAAATCACTACAAAGCCAATGGTGAATCAGAAAGGGGGGTAATATTAAGGAATTATTGAAAAATAATAAATTCTACATTTATATTCAAGATATCATTGATATTTACCAATAAATACGTATATTATATAAGGGAATTCAATAATATGTTGAGAGGAGGAAGGATGGATAATTTAAGGACATTAATTGGTTCTCGTATAAAGAATGCTCGAAAACGAATCAACTTATCACAAAAGGAGTTAGCAAAACAAGCGGGACTCCCCTCTTACGCCGAAACTATTTCAAAAATTGAGAAGGGTGAAAGAGAAGTCAAAGCATGGGAACTGGTCAATATTGCGCGTGTGCTCCGAATTAGTATTTCGGAGCTCCTTGCTTCAATTGAACCAAAACCATTGCCATTTATCTTGTGGCGCAAAGAGCCAAAGAAAGATCGTATTTTACTTGAGAATTCCTTTATTCAATTTTGTAAGCGATATCATATCGCCGAAAGACTCTGTGGTATGAGTTCAACTAGTAGACTTCCTAAAGAATCTATCGATCCTAAATCAATAGATGATACAGTCGCTTTAAAATTAGCTAATCAAATAACAAATCAACTAAATTTAGGTTCCCGACCTGCAAAAGTACTGGCAAAAATATTGGAGGAAGATTGGAATGTTAAAATTTGGTATAAGGATTTGGGTGAGCAAGGATCTGCAGCTACTGTTGTGGGTGAATTCGGTCCAGCGATTTTGATAAATTCATCGGAAGCTCCATGGAGGAGAAACTTTAGCTTCGCTCATGAAGTTTTTCATCTTATAACTTGGGATTCAATTCCTCCAAAAAAACTTCAGTCTGACAGGGAACTAACTGAAGAAGTGGAGAGGATAGCCGAGGCATTTGCGTCAAATCTTTTGCTCCCCTTTGAACCGATAACTGTAGCATTTAAGTCTAGTGTTAAAAACAAGAAGATTTTGTATATAGATTTGGTCAAAATTGCACGTGAATTTGATGTTTCTACAGAGGCGCTTATTTATCGACTTTGCAACCTCAGACTTATCGATTGGAAAACCGGTAAAGATGTTCTTTCGAATCCTCGTTTTCGAACCTTAGACAAAGAATCAATGCATAGACATTGGCGAAACCCTCCACCGATTCCAGAACGTTTCGTACGCCTTGCTTTTTCTGCTTTCCAAGCAGGCAAACTATCAAGATCTCGTCTCGCCGAGTTTCTTAATACCAGCTTGATTGATTTGCCAAAAAGACTCATGGAGTACGAGTTTAATGAGCAAGAGGATTATGAGACTGAAATTAATACTTCTTGATGCTGATGTTATAATTGAAGCGTACAGAATTGGGATATGGTTAGATTTAATCGGTCGAGTTCAGATTGCAGTACCATCGATTGTAGCTCATGACGAAGCACTTTTTTATTCAGAAGAAGAGGGTAGGATTCCTCAACAGATTAATCTTCCAAAATTAATTCAAAAGGGGGAAATATGTGAACTTATGGCATCAGATATTGAAATGGGAGATCTTTATTCAAAATTCGATCGCGTATTTGTTGAGGGTTTACATGAAGGAGAAGCAGAAGCTATTGCTCTTATTTATGCTCAGAAAGCCGAAGGATACAAGTTTTGTACTGGAGATAAAGTTGCAATTCAGAGCCTTGCAATGATTGGTTATTCCTCTGAGGGAATATCTATGGAGAAGCTTCTTTCAAATGTTGGACTTCAAAAGAACTTATCACATCAATTCACTGAGTCATACTTCAAGAAATGGTTGGGGATTGGTAAGAAACGTCTTATAACTGGTAATGGATTAAGCAAATCAAGCACTTAGTATAGTTTATTTCTTCTTGTCCAAAAGATATAAACTACTCTAAAACAAAGCTGAGACTATAGATTATTTATATAACTATTTTTACAAACGCCACAACGTCAATTAGGGTAAAGTTTTTCCTTAAAAATTTAGGTTGCTTTAAAAGAAAAATTCTATTAAATTCAAGCTGTTTAAATTATACTATTAGAAAAAGTAATATCTATGTTATTTTCGACATCAACCTATCTTGAGAGGAAAATCTGCTCTGTGGTAAGGATCAGTAAAGGAATTTTAACATTGATTATTTTATTTTCTGTGGTGTGTTCCAGCTCATATGCCCAATGGCAATTGGACGCGGAAACTGGCTTTGTTCTCAGCGGGTATAATGATGTGCGCATTCCCAACGAAACCGGTACTAAAATATCGCTTTCAAGGGAGCTTAAGACAGATCCAGAGCTATTTATTCGAGGAAGATTGACATATTCGATAGGTGAAAAGCACACCATAGCGATTTTAGTAGCTCCTCTTCGTCTTCATGCCAAGGGGAAAGTTGACCGGATTGTGAAATTCGAAAAAGAGGAATTTCCTGCAAATATACAACTGAAGTCAACCTACAGGTTCGATTCATATCGTTTGACCTATCGTTATGATTTTTATAATACCGGGGAGGTTCAGGCCGGTCTGGGCATGACTTTTAAGATCAGAGACGCTTCCATAAGTCTGGAGGGAGGGAATAAAAAAGCCGAGAAGAAAAACACCGGTTTTGTACCATTGATTAACTTCAAAGTCCAGTGGATGTTTTCAGAGCAACTTAGTCTTTTATTAGATGGTGATGCCCTTGCAGCTCCGCAAGGAAGAGCAGAGGACGTTTTCTTGGGATTGCTGTTTTGGCCGGGTAAAAATGTGGGGCTGAAGTTAGGTTACAGAGTACTCGAAGGTGGTGTTGATGTTGATGAAGTTTATAATTTTACGCTGGTGAACTATATTGTCGCGGGTGGGATCTTAACGTTTTAAGTAAAATTTCTTTTGTACACCACTTGTTTGAAGATTTTCGCGTTTAAAAAGATGCCTTTCCGGTTAAATTTGACACTTTAGGTGGAATTAAGGATTTGCTAAAGATTTAAAGAGCAGGATTGTTAAAAGTGTGAAAGATGAATTTATTCAGAAGATACTTTGACAAATCCGATATCGAAAAGATGTTTGATAGGTATCATTTAAAAAGCGAATCGTTTTATGCAGGTGATGTATTTCTGGGTGTGGTCGTAGAAAAAGAGGATAATAAGCTTGTTTGAGCTTGTCCAAAATATTTTGTAGTGCGGTAGGTTTTATACGTATTGTCTGAAATTTTTGCTTTAAGTACTTAAGATGACTGATTTCAAATATTTTTATCTGAAACTTAAGATAGATTCGATACGTTTTAACCAGAAGGAGTCTGAAAACTATGGAGTAAGAGATGGAGAAAAGACTTAATAATCTTAGATGGAAACCAAGGTGGGTTTCACATCTGGGCTGTATTAAAGGTTGCCTGGAGTATTTGAAACTGGAGGTTTCGGATGGTTGGCTTTTTGGTGCGACCGGTCATGCTTTTGTCATCAACATACATGAGGTGGTTTGTCCCAGCGGACCCACTGCCTGGCGAACTGAGATGCTTTTCAAACTGGGGAAAAACATCGGTTATACCACAAAAGGAGTCTGGGGCAAAAAATCAGACTCCGATTTCTCGGAGAAGCAGAAGCTTGCCTGGGAAAAAACCAAAGATGCCATCGATCAAGGCATACCCTGCTATGGCTGGGAGTTGGGCATACCCGAATACTACGTGGTTTTTGGCTATGATGAGAAGGGATATTATTTCTCAGGACCTGACTGTGATTTCGGGGACGGACCCAAACCCTGGAAGGAGCTTGGGCAAAGCGAGATCGGCGTTCTGGAGATGTACAGCGTAAAGGGAGGGCAACCCTCAGAAGATGTAAAGACCGTCAGGGAAGCTTTCAAATTTGCCCTGGAGCACTCCAAAAATCCTCCCAAATGGACCTACCCTAAATATAAAGCGGGTCTGGATGGTTATGAAAACTGGATAAATGCGCTGCAGGAAGACAAAGCCCAAGGGTTCGGGATGGCATATAATTCTTCGGTATGGGGCGAGTGCCGAAGGTTTGCCGTGGAATTTTTAAAGGAGGCAAAGGATCGCCTTGATAAAAGACTCAACTCGCTGTTCGACCGGGCAACGGAAAATTACCAAAAGGTGGCACAAAATTTAAACCGGGTGTCCGAACTTTTCCCCTTACCACCAAGAGGGGATAGGTTAAAGGATAGGGACCGTCGCAAGGCTGGTATGGAATGCTTGAATAAAGCTAAGAAAGCTGAGGAAGCCGGACTGGAGACGCTGGAGAAAATTCTAAAAAAACTTTAAATCCAATATCAGCTTTTCTAACATAATATTTATATCTTTCTTAAATTAAAAGAAATGCTTTTCATATTCCGTTAAGATGTTAAAGCAAAAAAAAGAATTATAAAAAGGAGTAACCGCAATGGTTGGTTTTAAGCATGTTTTGAATCTGTTTTTATTATTTGCAACAGTTCAGTTTGTATTTTACTCTTTGGGTTGTGGAGAGGGGAAGGATACTGAGAATCACAATGTCTCGGATATGCTTAATTATATGGCTGAGGTTTTCAAAGGTAAAATCGATGAGGATTTCTCGGTGGTAGTTCAATTCGATTTCAAAGACATAAACGAATCTTGGCATGTTATGGTTGAGAAAGGAAGGAAAGTTACGGTTAACAAAGGTCTACATAATGGGGCACAATTTATTTTCATCACCACTGTTGACACCCTTGGTCTTATATACGGGGGGAAGATGACTGCAGCTACAGCAGCGGGCAAAGCAGAAGGCTCGGATCATGCGCCCCTGGATCTAAAATGGGCTGATGGTCTGGAGTTGACTCCAGAGATAAGAGAAAAGTTTTACTCCTTTATATTCCATTTCTTCAATCCATCAGTGCCGGAAAAAGTTCTTTTGGGAGAGGAGTATTCCCGTCTGGTACACGGTGGGCACGTTATAACCCTGTATTATCACCCGGGATTCCGCAGCGCCTGGTACCTTCTTAAAAAGGGGGAGAGGTTAAACCAGCCGGGAGACAAAAATCCCTTTCCCCAGGCTTTCATTTTCATCGAGGGTGAGGGTTTTGCCAAGATCGGGGACAAAACCATAAAGGTGAAAGCTGGGGAGTCTTATTACATCCCGCCTGACTCAGATCACGTGGTCTGGACAGAAAGTGACGATTCTTTGGTTTTGATCTGGCTTGCCTGGGGAGAAGGAGCTTGAGACCTTTCAGTTTTTATTTTGCAGACTTATACATTATCTTTAAACAAGGCTGGGATATAAACATTTCGGGATTATGAGGAATAGAAAAGGGTTTTTTTATTCTTGGTCAGGGAAAAGTATTAAAATCAAAGTGTTATATTCAAGGGCAGGAATTGCCCAGCATATCTGGATGGAAAACGAAAAGGGTTGGATCCTTGTTGATGCTGGGGATGGAATAATCCGGGATCTTTTATCCAATAAAGTCAACTTTGAAGAACTTAAGGGGGTAATTTTTACCCACGGTCATTTCGACCATATGGGAGGTTTGCATTCACTTTTAGGATATTTAAGGATGGTGGGCAGGATAAAATCTCTTTTAATTTTTGCTCCCAAGGGATGTACAGAGGTTTTTTCCATAGCGGAAAATTTTAGAAAGTGCTATCCTGGCACTATCCCTTTCAAAATTATGTGCAATGATGTCCATCCTCATAGAGTTTTTCAAATCGCAGGTATGAAGATTAAACCATATCCTATGATTCACTGTGGGGGTATAGAGGGTTATGGAATACTTGATCGGATCCCAGCTTTAGGCTACAGGATCTCCTATAAGGGGGAAACCGTTGCGATAAGCGGCGATACCGGGTTTTGCCACTCCTTGAGGGAATTGGTAAAAGGGGCTGATTTAGCAGTACTTGAAGCAACCTACGAAAATAGCAAAGGGATAGAAAAAGATTCTTTGGAGCGGGTGCATCTCTCTGAGGATCTGGCAAAAAGGATAGGAAAGTTAGCCAAGGATTTTATATTGGTTCATAAGGGAAAAAGTAAAAATTAAAGTGTGAAGATATTAGATATTGTGAACAAGAGGTAAATATGTTTATAAAAGATTTGAAAAAATGCGAGGAGATACTATCAGGCGACAACACGATCTTAAATGAGTTGATTAATCCTCTAAAGGATAAAATTACCACACGCTACAGTCTTGCTCACGCCAAACTCAAGCCCAACCAAATCAGCCTCAACCATAGATTAAGAAGCTCAGAGGTTTATTATATCCTTAAGGGCAAGGGGGAGATGTTTATCGATAATGAGAGGAAAGAAGTTTTTGCTGGACAGGTAATCTACATCCCTCCAAATTCTATTCAGAGAATAAGAAACATCGGAGAAGGTGATCTGGAGTTTTTATGCATTGTGGATCCAGCCTGGAGACCCGAGGATGAAGAGGTTTTGGAATGAGTTGTGGTAGAAGTTCAATCAATATCGTTGCAAAACCATTTTATACCCTTTAAGCGCAGACAGCATATTTTTATACCATCTACATAATTGTGATTTTAAAATAACTTAGAAACTTTCATAATATGTCTCTCGTCTAAAAAATAAGGATGGTGAACTCAAAAAAGGATTTTTCGGTAAATATGAGCGAGTCAGTTGTCCTTTAATTTTCAGGATGAAAGGAGAATCGGGGAATGGAGAAACATATAAATGTTTTGGGTTGGCTCTACATAATATTCAATGTCCTGGGTTTGTTTTTAGGCATACTACTATTCTGGATCATCGCTGGGGGAGGGCTTATCTCCGGGGATCCCGAAGCAATATTCATTACCGGCATCGTTGCCACTGCAGTAGCTGGTTTCTTGACGATATTATCAGTACCCGGAATCATCGGTGGTATTTTTCTGCTTCAGTGGAAACCCTGGGCCAGGATTCTGGTACTTATACTTGGATTTTTGAACTTACTCGACATTCCTCTGGGAACCATTCTGGGGATTTACACCATCTGGGTACTTATGAAGGATGAGACGGTGCAATTGTTTAAGGCTAAAACAGGTTCATAAAATCGCACGCCCCTGGGTTAATTTCCGAAGTTTGGGCTTGTATGTGTCAATGCAGACAAATTTGAACCCAAAGAGTTCAAACATTCTATCTGACAGAATTCAATATCTATTTGAAATAGAAAGGAATTTAATATCAGGTTAGATCTTAGCCTTGGTCCCCTGTTTTTATATAATCCGCCACGATATGGGTAATTTTTTAAGGAGGATATTGAGGATTTTCAAAAGGGGAAAGAGAGGTTAAAAAACCATATTAGATTTTCAGCAGGATAAAACGGATTTGCTCACTATTTATATCTTGTCAATTCTGATTTAACCTTTTACCGGTTAAAATAAAATTATGAACAAAAAACACATCGGAGTTTTGGCTATATTATTTGCCAGTGTATTGTGGGCTATAGAACCTGTGTTTGTGAAATTATCTTATAGAAATTCGGATTTTCTTCAAACCTCAGCGATAAGAGCAATGGTGGTGACATTGACAGCGCTGGTATATGCAATGCTAACCAGCAAAGATAGCTTCAGAATAAACAAAAAGCAGCTTTCAATATTGATTTATATAGCGATAGCCGGGACACTTTTTGCAGACCTTATGTATTACTTTGCCCTGACAAAAGTTCCTGTAATCAATGCGGTGTTAATCGGGCACATGCAGCCTGTTTTTATAATACTAATCGGCTTTTTGGTTCTCAGATCAGACCGGCTGACAAAATTTGACTACACCGGAATCTCATTTATGCTGATATCCGGTCTTCTGGTGACAACTAAAACGCCGACAAATTTAGCTATGCTCAAACTTGGAACCTTTGGAGATATTTTGGTATTGTCGGCAACAGTTGCCTGGGCAACGACTGCCATTGCGATGAGAAAATATCTTAAGGGTATGAATACGGGCGTTATCACTTTCTACAGATTTTTGTTCGCATCCTGTGTTTTTGCTATTTACTTAATTTCAACCTCCAAGATTAGTATTTCGAATATTTATCAGGTCTTATTGGGAATTGTTGCTGGAGTTGGAACGATTCTTTATTACGAGGCATTGAAGCGCATCAAAGCAGCCCAGGTGGGAGCTCTTGAACTTTCCACTCCTTTCTTTGCAGTTATTCTGAGTTTTTTTGTCTTGGGTGAATCGGTCACCATAATGCAGATCACAGGCATTTTGTTACTTTTTGTGGGAATATATTACTTGGCGAAAAAAGAGGAGCTTTCGTAAGTTTTTGGTCACCACATCAACTCAGTTCCCACCATTTGGTTGGGCTTTCTCAGGAAAAGTTGCCTCCTTATATAACTTGCCACAACATTAGTAAACTTCTCAGGCGGATATTGGGGATTTTTAGAAAGAGCAAAGAACGTCAAATAAGCCGCGCTTCAAACCGAAGCGAAAAAAACGTTTTAGTCAGCTCTTTCAACTTAGGACCAGCTTGAGGTCTTACTTAAGTTCTTTGGATTTCAAGAAAAAAGCTTTCCTCAAAACGTTTTTTCTTTTGACTTCAGATTATTTACCTAATTATTATAATTTATTCAAAGGACAAAAAAGGAGATTTGGTGGCCCAAACTATTTAATATATCAACCATAAGGAGGTTTCATCTATTTTGATTAATACTGAGGATTTAAAAAAAACACTCTTAAAAAAGATGGATACAGTTGTGAAAAATGTCTTTTTTTACAGCTTTTTTTGCTTATTTTGAAGTTCAGGCTATTGAATTAAAAGAGCAACCAATTTTAATATTATCAACCCTTAATTGACAGGAGAAAGGATTTTATCATGAGGATCCAAAAAAGAGGCCTATCAGTTGGTTTCATACTTTTTTTCTGCCTTTTATTGATGAGCTCAACTTCAATCTCTCAAACGATAAAAGGTTCCTTACAAATGCAGAGGGGAGCGAAAGATACCGAAAAGCTTTTGGATTTCTTGGCCACAGGAAAATTGACAGGAGCATCCAAATACTATTTTGGTGAGATCTACGATGATGAGCTCCCGGACCTTGTAGTATTTGTTGATAACAGTGGAAACTATCTTCCTTCTGACTCAAATGTCCGGATCGCTTTGGTTAAAGATGACCAAATAAGGGATCATCTTTTTGGCGAGCCTTTTATATATGTAATGGTTTTTGTAGCAGAGGATACAGTAAAGCTCAAGGAGATAGAAAAACCTAAAAGACCTTACAAAAAAGTTCAAAAGAAAACCAGCTATAAAATTTTTACTGATTCTATGAGAGTTTCCGTTGATACTGCACAGCAGGAGATTTTCGTACCAAGCGAGACTCGTTCGGTTGTACTTTGTCCGCTTGATCGGCGGATGGGTTCTGGAGAATTTGCTCTTCTCAGTATGGTTAAGATGCTTGCTTCTGCAATTTTAGGGGGTCCTTTTGCAAGTTGGGAAAAGGGAAAAAGTCCACAGGACACATCTTTTCCACTTGAGATTGACTTGGTTGGCTGCTGCGGATCTACTTGTCTATATTTCGGGATGGAAAAGATTCCTCTGGAGGAGAATACCATTGACCGAATTCGGATTAAGGGGTTGGGCACAAAAATGCCCCATGCAACGTTTGGCAATTACAGCCCTTCCTGGGTTACCTCGAGCATTGGGATTATGCAGACCTTTCTGGATAAAAAGACCTCAGAGGAGGATGGTGTTCAACAAACGTTAGTTAGGCCTTTTATATTCGGACATCTCTATTTTAAAAGACCCCAGCGTCCCAAGCCCCGCCTGAACAACCCTTGCGCTGAGTTCTGGAGGAAAACCTCGGTTAGTTTCGCTTTTGGAACGAGATTATCCACAGATGATCTCTTCGATGATTTGTTTATCGGGGTTGGCTGGGGGCACTGGATGAGCACCTTTGGTGTTGTCTGTGGTATTAATTTTAGGACATCAGGGGTTAACCAGTCTAAACGGAAAGGGCATTTTGCATTGGGGATGACGTTTATGCTTTAGAAAAGGAACTCCAATTACGAAATTGCATAGCTATTGGCGAATAGCCCCTGATCGTGAATTTAACATATATATGACCAAAAGACGCTTTTGCTGGAAGTCTTGATTTTTTTTCTGCCTAACTCAATGTGGTCTCGTGAAGTTTAGTATCTAAGATAAAGAGATAATTCAAACCGATTTCCAATATTTATTCAGTTAATTCAAGGGAGGACGAACTCCGCCACTACCGGGGCATGATCCGACTCGGGGAATTTAATGTCAGTTCTGAATGCGCCTGATTCGTCAGGAAGAATCTCATTGTGTATTTCAGCATCACGATAAAAGGTCAACATTTTTCGCGAGACAAGGATATGGTCCAACATTGCACCTTTACCAAGATGTAAAAAAGAATAGCGGGATGATTCGGGTACGGTTAGTTCGCACGGAGCCATGATGCGACCAACCAGATCAGGATTGTTTGTTTCATCAACCGGACCTCGGATCGCATTAACAGGTACTGAATCAAAATCAGCATTGAAATCTCCACAAACCGCCACCAGTGAATCTTCACCTTGATCCTCAAAGATCTTATCTATCAGAATTCGTGTTTCCAGCGCCTGCCCAACACGTTTCATAGAGGATAGAAAATATCCTTCAGCCCAACCGGCTACCGTGAGCCATATATACCACTTCTTTGGATCTGGGTGTTTTTGGCCCGAAATTTCAATGGGGAGTTTTGACTTGAGGTGGAGATTGATTAGATGGAGGGTTCGATTCTGTCCGAGATCAATTTTCACATAAAGTATTGGACGTTCCCAGGTCATCTCTTCTGCATCCTCTAGAGGTTTAGCTGTGAATTTCTTGTATTTTATCTTGGGGACAAAATCGTGTCTGAATTGTTCCGGATCGCCTAGCATTGGGAATCGACTCAGCACCACAAGGTTGCGTTTATCATAAACTTCATTTTTTGTGGTCTTTGTAGTGGCAAGATGATAAGTCTGATACGGTGTTCCTACAAGCAATTTTTTCAACGCAGATAGTTGACGGGGTTTATTTGGTTCCTCCTGGCCATGGACTTCCTGCAAGCACAGCACATCCGCTCGGGTCCTGATCAACTGAGGTTTCATTACTGCGATGCGTTCATTCAATGGCGGGTTGTTTTTATCCGCCTTGTCGTCGAGATTCTCTAAATTAAAGGTTGCTATACGTAACGATTCGGACATTTGAACCTCCTGTTTTAAGTTATTTTTGTTTTAATTAAAAATACATAGTTGGTGGAATTTGTCAAGTAATTTTTGGAGAGTAAATGAATTTAATTTTAAGTCATTTAGGGTTCCATCAGACCCGGAAATATTATAATATAAATTTTTTTACATTTTTATTGTCTGATTTATTTCAATGTCTTAGATGCTATCCTCTCCAGCAAATGCTTCTGAAATGCCCTTTTTATCTTTTTGTAATTCTCCCCACCCGATTTGAATTCCTTCAAAAACCTCCGGGTAAACTTCCCGGTTTTTATCTCCTTTAATATCTTTTTCATCTGGTCTTTGTTAATCACCCTTTTTCCTGAAAGATAAGAGCCGTATTCTGCTAATTTGCTGATCCTTTCATACATCCCGGATATACCATAGGATTTTATCAAATCGACTATCAGATCGATCTGATAAACGCATTCGAAATAGGCGTTTTCAGGTGAGAAGCCGTCCTCGACCAAAGTCTCAAATCCACTCTTTATTAGCTCGGAAAGGCCTCCGCATAATACTGCCTGCTCTCCGAAGATGTCTCCTATTGCCTCATCCTCAAAAGTCGTTTTAATTGATAAAGGCTTTATTAAACCACAACCTTTAGCATAGGCTAATCCAAGTTTTTTTGCATTTTTCGAATAATCCTGATGAATCGCAAAGAAAGAGGTTAAACCTTCTCCCTTTTGGAAATTTTTTCTCAAAAGCTCCCCTGGTCCATGAGGAGCGACTAAGATCACATCAACATATTTAGGTGGCTTGATTAATTTAAAATGAACGGAAAAAGCATGGGCGAAAATCAAAGCCTGTCCTTTTTTCAAATACCTCTTTATCTGGGTCTCGAAAATCTCCTGGTGCAGATGATCAGGTGCTAAAAAAGAGATTACTTCAGCTTTTTTTGTTGCATCCTCAGTCGAGAAAACCTCAAAACCATCCTTTTTCGCTATTTTTCTTTTTCTGCTTTTTTTGGGCAAGCCGATTATGACATCAAGTCCTTTATCCTTCAAATTCAGAGCCTGTGCTTTTCCCTGTGAACCGTAGCCTATTACAGCTATGGTTTTGCCCTTCAGATATTTTAGATCAGCATCCTTTTCTTTAAAAAATAAAAGCTTTGATCCCATAATATTTTGAATATAAAAGGATAAATTCGAAAATCTATAGTTTTTTATTCTGTAAGATTAAAGCAAAGAATACTAACACCCCTATGATCATTACTAAAGAGCCCAAACCGAAGGTGGGACGGAGTCCGAAATTCAATGCGAAAAATCCCATAAAGAGTCCGGCTAAAACCTCCCCTCCGGAACCGGTCATGCTCTGGAAAGACAGAAGGGTGGCTCTCTGCTCTGAGGGGATATGACGGTTGAATATGTCTAAGAAAATGGGTGCCGAAAATCCCTCAAATCCATGCAGGAGGATAAAAAAGATTATGGTAAGGATAGGATTATACGTAAAAGCTATAATCAAAAAACTTATAAAAAATCCAATTTTTAAAATTAAAAGCAGGGTGGTCTCTTTTTTGAAAAACTCAGAAAATTTTGAGACTTTATTTACCAACAGGATCACCAGAAGAGACGATCCTGCTACAATCCATCCGAAATAGCTGGTGGCAACGGATAGATTCTCCGAAAAGTGAACCTGCCAGAACTGGGAGATGGTTTCAAAGGAAAAGCTTGAAAAAATCCCTAAAACCACCAAGGCTAAAATCAACTTCTTTTGCCTCACCACCTCCAGGCTTTTTTGGATAGTATCTTTAATCTGCTTAAAAACTTTTATCTTTTCTTTTGCTTTTTCCCAGTATTCCTCCCTCATTGCCAGAAACAGAAATACAAATGTTGCCAGAGAGCCGAAAGCAAAAGGGTACCAGACGAAGTTTATGCTCCAAAAACCTATGTATCCACCCAGGATCATTCCTAAAAGCTCTCCTGCGGTCTGGTATCTTTTACCCTGGGAGAAGACTTCTTTAGCATCTTTCTCTTTTCCTTCGTGCTTTAAGGAATCGAAAATCCAGGCTTCGAAAGCTCCTGATTTTAAGGTGTAGCCCACTCCCACAGTTATTTCTGCTATGATGAATCCAAAAAATGTGGGAAATTTTATAAAGACCAAACCACCGAAAAAAAGAACTAGGGCTGAAAGTAGAAGTGATATTCTTCTGCCATAGATATCAGCGACCAGCCCAGTTGGCAACTCGAAGATCAAAATTGAGGATTCGAATATGGCAGCCATAAAAGCTACTTGAAAGAGATTCAAATCGAAGTGACGGAAATAAAGGACGTAAACCGGGATTACAGAACCCCAGAAGATGGCGGTTATAAATTGGGTGATGTAGTATACTCTGGGTTTATCCTTCATATCTATTTTTAACGGGGATAAATTCCCCGCCTATTATCGGAGAACTTAACCGGGATAAGAATTCATCCCATTCTTAATAGAATATTAACGTTTGAGGGATAAAAGAAAAGAAAGATTTTTTATTTTAGGTAATTAAGTTTTTCTTTCTTTCTTTTTTGCAGCGGGGAACAGGATGTTGTTTAAGATCAGCCTGTATCCCGGAGAGTTTTTATGAAGGCTTAAATCGGTGGGTGGATCTCCAACCCGGTGCTGGTAATCCTCAGGATCATGTCCCCCGAAGAAGGTAAAAGTTCCCCTTCCGAAATTACCGTGAAGGTATTTGACCTCGTTCTGCCCCACGGTTTCCCCTAAGATGATCACGTGCTTTTTTACCAGGTCTTTTTTGAATCCGGTGTTCTGCCCCATAAAACCGTTGACCGCATTTACGTGGTTTTGAACCAGCATGGTGGGAACCGGGTCCAGTTTGGCGGAGAATTCAAAAAGGGTGAAGAAATCAGCCTGGGGATTGGCAACAAAACTCAGTTTATCAGGTGTGGTATCGATATTAGAATGCTCGTATTGCAGGGCGTTGGTATTCACCTTGAAATCGATGAAAGCCAGGCACTTGGAATAATCCAGTTTTTCCTGACACCCTGGATCGACCGGGTCGCCATCCAGCTCCTGGGGTACTATATCCACCCCTTTGGCTGCTAAGGCTATGTCCATGGTCTCGGTGGCTGAGCACATTGCGAAAAGAAACCCGCCCCGGGCAACGTAGTCCTTGATCGCCTGGGCTACTACTTTTTTCTCGTCGGAGACCTTTTTGTATCCTAACTTTCTGGCCATATTTTCCGAGATGGTCTGCTCCTGTTTGTACCACAAGGCATTTCTGTAGGCAGCGTAGAATTTTCCGTACTGTCCGGTGAAATCCTCGTGATGAAGATGAAGCCAGTCGTATTTTTCCAGCTCCCCGGTCAAGACTTGCTCATCCCACAGGGTGGTATAGGGTATCTCAGCATAGGTTAAAGCCAGGGTCACCGCATCATCCCAGGGCTCCTTGTGGGAAGGGGTGTATATTGCAATCTCGGGCGCCTTTTCCAGAAGCGCCACTTCCATATTGCTTTGTTCTATATTTTGGTAAATTCCTCCTGCCTGGGTTGGACTCACCAGCTCAAAGTACACCCCCTGAAGTCTGCAATGGTTTTGAATACTTTCACCTGCTTCGGTCATAAAGGAACCGCCCCGGTAATTCAAAAGCCACTCCACATTCTGTGCTCTCTGCAAGATCCAGTAGGCTACCCCATAGGCTTTGAGATGATTGGTTTGATGAAAATCCATGGGGATCAAAATCTTACCAGCAAAAGAACTTAAGGGGAACGAAAGGATTAAAATGATACTGATTAAAAAGATGAATGGGTTTTTTGTTTTCATCTTAAGCTTGCAAAAACTGTTTTTTGTCCGATAAAATAAAAATAACGTCTTTTATTCATTAATACGAACAGATCATGGAAAAAGCTCAACCACCAGCAGACAAAAAGGAAAGGCTGTTCAGAGTTGTTATAATACCATTTCTTTTCCTTCTGGTGATTTTCCATCTCCTGTCAGAACATCTTTTCCCAGCCAAGCTCTGGGGAATTCATCATCTTTATTTTTTTCCATTACCTTTCGGACTCGTATTAACCTTTTTTGTTCTTTTAGCTTTTGTTCCTAAGGTTAACAATCTTATCCTAAAAATCTTAAAGAAGGCCTTAAACTCCTTAAGGATTTTGTTTTCAGAGGTCAACCGATCATTACTCTATATAATAATAAGTTTTGCTTCTCTTTTTGTCTTCTGGACTCTGCGGACAAAGCTCTATCTTTTGGGGGATGGATATTTGAAATTGAGGGATTTACTTATTGGCAAAATCTGGATGGCAGAGTGGTTAACCGATATTTTGCACATAAGGATTTTTGAGTTGTTATCATCAAAAACAGATTGGTGGTATCCGGAATTAACCTATTCGAGTATAAGCGTTCTCTGCGGTGGATTTTTCGTTTTGGTAGTTTTGTATCTTTCAGAGCATTTAGGCAGAACCGGTTTTGAAAAGATATTTTTAGGTTGTTTGTTTTTTTCTACCGCTTCCTTAGAGCTTTTCTGTGGATATATGGAAAGCTATACTGTTTTCTATTTGGCATTGGTTCTTTATGTCTTTGCATCCATTCTATACCTGAAAGAAAAAGTTGGGCTTTTATTACCATTTTTAATTTTGATCTTGGCCACTTTCCTTCATATTTTTGGGTTGATCTTTTTTCCAACTTTTCTTTATCTTTTATGGAGGGATGTGAAAAGGGACGAGAGGTTCAAATTCAATCGAAAACACATACTTTCGTTATCAGTATTGGTTTTGGTTGCCATCTTAAGACTGGTTATGGTCTACTTGGATACTCCTGACACGGTTAAGGTTAGAATAATTCTGCCTTTATTCGCTACTTCAGACAATGGTTTTACCATGTTTTCTTGGGATCATCTCCTTGAGTTTACAAATCAGCTCCTTCTTGTTTCTCCTGTGGCAATAGCTTTATTGGTGTTCTTTTTTTTGGGAATTTTTAAATTTAAAGATAAGGTTTTAAACTTTTTGTTTTTAGGCACTGCAATATCTTTTGTCTTTATTTTCGTTTTCAACTCGGTGCTCGGAGCTGCGGATTGGGATTTAAGGTCTTTTCCTGCAGTTTTTTATGTCCCTCTGGGAGGGCTTTTATTTATCCGGACAGCAAAGGGGTGGAAAAACTACAAGAATTACGCTTTGCTTTTGATCTTTGTATCTTTTTTCCATCTTGTTCCCTGGATAATGGTTCATACCGATAAGGGAAAAGCAGTTGACCATTATCAGTTGATAAGAACATCCGATCCCCATCCTGAGGATTGGACCCACTACAATGTATTTAAGATCGCAAGATTTTTAAAGATGGCAGGATACGGCGAGCGGGTTGAAAATTTATATAAAGATGCGATTAAAGAAAATCCTCAGGAAAAACGCAATTATTTCAATCTGGCCAGCCTTTTGTGTAAGCAGAAAAGATATGTGGAAGCAGAGTCTTTGCTGGTGAGGGTAGCTGCACTTTATCCGGAATATTACCGTGCATACTGCATGTTGGGGAGAATCTATGAATTAAGAGGAGATCTCAGGCAAGCGCTCTTCTATTATCTTAAGAGCATGCCCGCAAAATACGACAATATGGAGTTTGTCAAAAAATTATGCAGCATCTATTTGGAACTGGGTAAGTTGCACAAATTCAGGGAGTACCTTGAACTGATGGTTTCCTCCAATCCTCAACTTCCGGAAGTTCACCGGAATTTAGGTTACGTTTATTTTTTGATGAAGAAATATGAAAGGGCAAAGAAACATTGGGAGAATGCTTTGGAAATGAACCCAGGTGATTTATTTTGCCGTAGTGCCTTAGCAATTTTGAAAAAGAAAGAAGCGAGATCATTCTCCAGCAACGATTAAAGACAAGTTCAATCTACCGCATAATTTTTAATATATAGACAGACAAAAGTTTACAGAGCATCGGATTAACAGGTCACAATCATAAAGTGATGATATGATAAATTTTACCGATAAAATGTGAAAAGGGCAAATAGAGCCATTTTAAAAATCCCTTAGCAGACAAATTTTACATGCCCCTGGAAGCTGGGAGAGCGGGTTTATGAATAAGCAAGAAGTTGTGAAGAAGCATACTTATGCCGGTCTATTTATGGTCACTCTTGCTACTTTGATGTACGAAATCCTACTGACCCGCATTTTCAGCGTGACCATGTGGTATCACTTTGCATTTATGGCTGTATCCGTAGCCATGTTTGGAATGACCGTAGGAGCCATATTAGTATATTTGCTTCCAAATTACTTTACTCAAAAAAGAGCAAAGTATCATCTTGCTCTTAGTTCTCTTTTGTTCGGGTTATCCATTGTGGTGTGTTTTTTAATTTATCTAAATACCCCCCTTGTGACCAACACAATGATTGGAGGTTTGTTTTCGAGTGCTTTTATATATGTAATTATCTCAGTTCCCTTCATGTTCAGTGGCATATGTGTTTGTTTGGCTCTCACCAAATTTCCGAGACAGGTGAGCAAACTGTATGCTTTCGATCTGGCGGGAGCAGCGGTTGGATGCATAGTGCTGATATACACTCTCAAGGTAACTGATGGTCCAACCGCAGTAGTTTTGGCAGGTCTTTTTGCAATTTTTGGTGGGGTGTTTTTTGCTGTTGAGGTAAACAAACGATTAGCCATCCTATTCAGTTTCATAATCTTGGTCTTTGGGATTACCGTTACTGGTGTAATGAGCAGACAACTTCCGGCGTTGAAGTTGAAGTGGGTGAAGGGTAGGATTGAACGTCCCCCCCTCTACGAGAAGTGGAATTCATTCTCACGTGTTACGGTCAGGGCCGAAACATTTCTGGCAAATCCCTTTAGCTGGAGCCCCAGTTCTGTTACCCCTTCTAAACGAAAAGTCAAGCAGCTATGGATGCAAATAGATTCTCAGGCAGGAACACCGCTTACGGCTTTTGATGGTGATTTAAGTGATTTGGAATACCTGAAATACGACCTCACGAATCTGGTGCATTATATAAGGCCTAACTCAAAGGTATTGGTCATAGGATCGGGTGGTGGGAGGGATATCCTTTCGGCGTTAGTTTTCAATCAGAGGTTTGCTTTAGGAGTAGAGATGAATAAGGATATTATCGATGCTGTTAATCAAAGATTCGGTGATTTTACTGGTCATCTCGATAAGCATCCTAAGGTAACTTTCGTTAACGACGAGGCTCGGAGCTACATTGCAAGACAGAGAGATCAATTCGATATAATTCAGGTTTCTCTAATAGATACCTGGGCAGCAACGGCAGCAGGTGCATTTGCCCTGACGGAGAATTCGCTTTATACTATGGAAGCCTGGAAGCTTTTCTTGGAAAAGCTAACTCCCGATGGAGTATTGACCTTCACCCGCTATTACTTTCGGGATTGCCCAGGTGAGACCTATAGGTTAACTTCCCTAGCAAGCGCGTCCTTGAGGGAATTAGGTATAGAGAATCCACGAAGTCATATAATTGTGGTAAGGAATTTGCGTCATCACTGGAGAAGAATGCCAAATAATCCCGATGGTTATGGAACGATACTGTTGAGCAAAAAGCCATTTTCAGATGAGGATCTTCAGATGGTTGACCGGATTTGCCAATTGATGCAGTTTGACCTTGTGATTAGCCCAAACTACTCCCTCGATTCTACGTTTGCAACCATAGCTTCTGGAGTAAATCTTGAGGGTTTCGCTGCGAGATTTCCCATAAATATATCTCCGCCTACTGATGACAGCCCCTTTTTTTTTCATATGTTACGCTTGCAAGACATATTCAATCGAGAACTTTGGGAACAGGGAGCTCTGAGCTTCAATATGAAAGCGGTATCTATTTTAGGTACTTTGCTTATCGTGGTAATGGTGCTAACGTTTCTTTGTATCATAGTTCCACTGATCATCAAGACCAAAAGAACTGCACTCAGAGGAGCTCCGCCCCTTTGTGTGTTTTTCGCAGCTATCGGATTTGGATTTATGCTGGTTGAGATTTCACAGATGCAGAGGTTAATAATATTTTTGGGTCATCCTACTTATGGTCTCTCTGTTGTTCTTTTTTCCCTACTCTTATCCAGCGGACTTGGGAGCTATTCAACACATAGGATAGGAGATCATGATGTGAGAATTCCAGCGATAAAAAGGCTGTTTGCACTTTTGTGTGCCCTTGTTCTTTTTGGAAAACTAACACCTTATGCTATGAGCGTATTCCAGGGATCAATAACAATGGTTCGCATCCTGGTAGCAATAGGAATACTTTTTCCTCTGGGGCTATTCATGGGCATGGCATTCCCTCTTGGGATGAAGATAGCATCGAACAAGTCTGTTTCTTTGACTCCTTGGCTCTGGGGGATAAATGGTGCCACCTCAGTTTGTGCATCAGTGCTCGCGGTTGTGATAGCTCTGAGTTCGAGTATTTCTACTGCATTTTGGATGGGCTTTTTCTGTTATGCAGTTTCTTTCATCATCTTTGTCTGGACAACTCGAAAAGAGCCCAGCGATTTAGCTACAGGACAACAATATGTAAATCATGAGCTAATTTCTGAGCGGAGCAGGTAACTGGATTTTTGGCGGTGGGTTCTCTTTTTTTCTACTACTGAAAGACGCTGATTAGGATTTTTTTAAGGATTTAAAATGGGGGGCAATATATTTTGGTAAACAACCATTTTTGTCAAGAATTATATAAATACCAACTTTTCGAATAATCGTTTTTCGTTTTTTCCACCTCACAAAAGATTCGTTGGTGTATCTCTGGAAGATTAAGGTGGGATGGGTCAAAAGAAGTTTTTTGTTTCCATCGTAAGATATTTAGAAGTGTTTATTCAGATGGTTTTCAAAATTTTTTAAAGACAAAACCAAATTACTTTTTATATTATACTTAAGTAAGAGATTATGGAAGAAAACCGGAAAAACCCAGATGAAAAACTGACTTTGTTTAAGTTTGTTGTAATCCCCTTTCTTTTCCTTGTGGTGGTTTTTCATCCTCTATCCGAATATCTTTTTCCCACCAAGCTCTGGGGGATTCACCATCTTTGTTTTTTCCCCTTACCTTTTGGTATTGTTTTAACCCTGTTCGCCCTTTTAGCCTTTGTTCCTAAAATCAACAGTTTCCTTCTTGGTGGATTTGAGAAAATCGCAAATTCAATTCAGCTCTGGCTGTCAAAAATCAACAGATCTGCATTATACATCATAATAAGTTTTCTTTCTCTTTTCATCTTCTGGGCTTTTCGAACCAGGCTTCACCTCTTAGGAGATGGATATCAGAAACTGAATAATCTTCCTGAACAGAAGATCTGGGTGGCAGATTGGCTCACCGATTTCATCCATTTGAAACTATATAATTTTTTATCATCCAGAATAGAATGGTGGAATGCTGATTTAACCTATTCGAGCATAAGCGTACTCTGTGGTGGGTTTTTCGTTTTGTTGGTTCT
>LJUW01000103.1 GCA_001304315.1 candidate division Zixibacteria bacterium SM23_73_2
AGATTTATCCGTTTTCTTCACCTGGCTTGATCTTACCAAGATTAAGGCTATTGCGGAAAAAAGAAAGGTTAAACCATCCACAAACAAAACCAGTCCAGCTCCAAACAAAGCCATCAAAATGCCTCCCAAAGCCGGTCCCAATACACCACTTAAGTTTCTGGAAGAATGGATCAGCGAATTGGCCCGGGTCAGGGAATCCTTTTGAACCAACAGGGGAACAAAGGAGTTGATTGCCGGATTTGAAAAAGCAGTCATGGAAGACAAAAGGATTGCCAATATATACACATGCCAAAGCTGTAAGCTCTCAAAATATAACAAAGCTGCCGGGAAAAAAAGCAAGAGCCCTCTTCCCCCATCCATGAAAATCAAAAGAATCCTCTTATCCGCCCTATCCGCATAGGTTCCGGCAAAGGGACCCAATAAAATCGTGGGTAAGGCGATCAATATCGCTACCGTAGCCATCAGAGCGGTTGAGCCGGTTCTCTCCAGAACCCACCACATCAAAGCTATCTGGAAAAGGCTATCACCCAGAACCGAGACCGTTTGCCCTGCCCATACCAGCATGAAATCTCGGTTTTTAAGAATCGAGCGTGAGCTTCTGTTTTCCTCTTTGTTTTCCATCGTTTAAATATATAATTAAACTTTGAAACAAGACTCACGAATTTTAAAGAATTCAAGATAAGTTAGGTTGATCTTAATTTCAAGGTTAATTTTCGCAAGCATATGTACTTTACAGTCAAATTGTATCCAGGTGTTTTTTCAATATAACTGTCCAAAAGGATTACAGGCAAATCAAAAATTTCAGGTGGATAAAAATTTTGTTTTGATTCTTTCAAGAGTTTTAAAGGTGATCCGCTTTTATAAGAATTATGTCTTTTGTAGTTAAACCAACCCATATGCGTAGGCATCAAAAGATAAGTTTTTGCTTTGCCAAAAAACTCAAGATAAAAGTTAACAAACTACACTCAGTAAAACTCCCACTCTGCTCTTCGATGAAAAGTCTCCCCGTGTGAGCCGACTTCGGGATCATATGTTATGAAATACACCATATTATCCACTCTCTTTGTTACCATTTTCAAATCTTTTTCCTTTTGCAGGACCAACTACATAAAGGGGATACTATCAACCTTCTTATCTCAACAAAAAAACGGGGACTGCGTATGTTTTTTAATACGGAATTTCCATTTTTTCCAGAAGTTTCAGTTGCGGCATCACTTTTTGCAAGATTTATAGCTCACTTTTGCCTTTTGATTGTTTTTGTAAAAAAATCAGTTATATGCCATCCAGAATAATCTTCAACTCATTTCTCTGGACAGAATGATAGCCAAAATCATTCAAATGTGGTATGCTCTAATCAGACTTCTCCAGCGTCATAGATTGAACCTAACTGTTATTTTCCTTTATCTTCTTTTCACCTCGATTTTCACCTTTCCTCTATTCTTACGTATTTCTACTTCGACCCCTTTAGCTGATGGTTCCGGGGATCAATTTCAATCCATGTGGCTGTTTTGGTGGTTCAAAACTGCTCTGCTTAAATTGCATACCAATCCCCTATACACAAATTTTATATACCATCCTCAGGGATCAAGCTTGATTTATCATCTGTCCATTTTCTTGAGCCTTCTTGCTCTCCCTTTTCAATATTTGTTTGGCACGCCTGGAAATTCTATCATTAGTCACAATCTAATATTGATATTCACCTTCGTATTCAGCGGATTCGGAGTATATTTACTAACCAAGTACTTAGTCAAAGATTCGGTCACCGCCTTTATTTGCGGATTGCTCTTTGCCTTCTGTCCTTATCGATTATGGCATCTGAACCATTTAAATCTATTAGGCACCGAATGGATCCCTTTTTACATATTGTACTTGTTTAAATCCGTAGACAAAAAATCCTTAAAGAACTTCTTCTGGGCCGGGTTATTTTTTATTCTTTCATTTCTATCCTCCCTGACCTATGGTTTTTTTCTTGTGTTATTTAGTCTGTTTTATCTTTTCTATTTATTAATAATATCAAGAAAGCAACTCCTCGATAAAAGATTTATAAAGAATTCCTCTATAGTAATTTTCACTGTAATCATAATCTTATCACCCCTAATATATAATTTATATTCCCACAAAATTGATTGGCAACCCTCGATAGAAGATACTGCCCGATATTCCGCTAATTTGGCAGGCTACTTTTTGCCGGACAAAGAGAGATCCGTTTTGGGTGGTCATTTTCTTCCCTCACGTCTCCACTACCACGGGATATCCGGGGGAGAGCTCTTTTTTGGCTATATACTGCTTTTTTTCGCAATATATACCTGGATAAGGTTTCGAAGGAAGAAAATAGGATTTTGGCTTTTTAGTTCTTTAGCTTTTTTTTTATTATCTTTTGGTCACACCATTCACATTTTTGCAAATTCTTATTATTTCAAATGGCTTCCTTATAATTTGTTATATACCTATGTCCCTCTTTTCCGGATTGGTCGAACGCCCTGTCGTTTTTCGCTGATGGTCACCCTTTGCCTGATCATTTTCTCCAGCTATGGACTGACTCGCTTTTTCCGTCTCTCGATAACCCAAAATAAGAATCTTTCGGATGTGAAGAATTTCTTAAGGGGCTTTCTAACCAGGAAAGGAATACCCATTGTGGTAGTGATGCTGATTTGTTTAGAGTTCATAGTGTTTCCGACAATGTTAATCAGGGTAGGGATTCCGGAATGCTATGAAAAGATAAAGAATACAAAAGAAGAATTCGCGATATTAGAGCTACCCGCTTTTTGCTATGAATCCAGCTTAATGTGCAATCTTTATATGTTTTATCAAACCTTCCATGGCAAGAAGGTAGTTAACGGTTATCTTTCTCGCCCCTCCAATTACAGCAAAGATTTTCTAAACCAGATTCTTTCTCAGGAAAACACTACACCAAGAAAGATTAGTTTCGAAGTAGATACGCTTAAATTAGCTAAAACTAACGTCAAGTATATACTTATGCATGAATCGGATAAGCTCAAGCAAGTGAAAATAGAAGATCCGGGCTGCCTGGTTATCGAAGAAGAATCTTCAAGAATTAAAATTATTCAAGTATTTTGATTTCCGGTCTGTTCGAAATGTATGTGGGAGAGACAACAATCGACATTTTAAAAAGACCGGATTTCTTTCCAAAAAAGAGTTTCAAACATTAAAGGTAATCCCAATAAAAAGAGCCTGATTGATCTCACCTTACCTTATGACTTAGTACAAAGAGAACAACTATTAACTCTAAATATCTACTCACTCAAACAAGTCTCAGATGATCCAGCCTGGTTTTAGCATTCTTAAAACCGCAACGGAGATTCTCTACCTGTCTTTATCCTCATCCAAAATATTTCAACTCTCTTTTTCGAAATCCAAAACGAAAATTTGCCGCAAAAATGGGATGGCCTCAAAATTTATCTTTGGCTTCTCTTAGAAACCTCTGAGTATCTTGGTGGTACTGCAGTATCTACTCCTTTCGGTTATCTTTTTTAAATGTCGTTTTTACACGCAACCTAACCTGCACAGGTGGATACTTTCTAACTTTAAAGTTAGAGCGAAATTTACCATTTAACTTGACTTTCTTACCTTTTCTGGTAATTTGCACATTAAACAAGTCTTTAGAAAGAAGGTGAACTGATTTATGGGAGTTGAGACAAAATATTTCGAGGTAAAAACCAAAGGAAATACGGATATTTTGGATATAACCAAAAAGGTGGGAAAAACATTGAGAGAGGCTAAGATAAAAAACGGGATCGCCTGCCTGTTCGTCTCCGGCTCAACTGCAGGAATAACCACCATAGAATACGAGCCCGGACTTCTAAAGGACCTGCCTCAAGCCTTCGAGAGGATCGCGCCCCAAAATATCGAATACGCTCATCACCAGACCTGGGGAGATTATAACGGTCACGCTCACGTAAGATCAGCCCTTTTGAAGACCTCCCTGGTGGTTCCCTTCGTCGACTCCGAACTTATCCTGGGAACCTGGCAGCAAATCGTCTTGGTCGATTTCGATACCGGATCGCGAAACAGAAAAGTCTTGGTTCAGATAATAGGAGATTGAAATGGAGATA
This sequence comes from candidate division Zixibacteria bacterium SM23_73_2, assembly GCA_001304315.1. Lineage (GTDB taxonomy): Bacteria > Zixibacteria > MSB-5A5 > MSB-5A5 > SM23-73-2 > SM23-73-2. The sequence continues at coordinate 4,074 of LJUW01000103.1, forward strand.
GATTTGAATTTCAAGACCCTGGAATGGAAAGAAAACAGGTTGATACTTTTAGATCAGACCAAACTTCCTGAAAAAACCGATTATATCGATTGTCAAAATCTCACCGAGGTCGCTTCTGCAATAAAAGAATTAAAAGTGAGGGGGGCACCAGCAATAGGAATCGCCGCTGCCTATGGGGTTGTTTTGGGAATGCGTGATATAAGACATAATAAAAGAGAGGAGTTTCAAAAACATCTAACTTTGGTTATCGAAACTTTGAAAAATACTCGGCCCACCGCGGTAAATCTTTTCTGGGCTCTAAAAAGGATGGAGAGGGCAGCTAAAAGAAGTTTTGAAAAATTCCCTGAACGGACAAGCCGGACACTTTTAGACCAGGCTTTAAGGATTCACCAGGAGGACAAAGATATGTGCCAAAAAATAGGTGAATACGGAGCCGAGCTTTTAAAGGACAACTTCACCGTTTTAACTCACTGCAACGCTGGAGCCTTAGCCACCGGAGGAATCGGAACTGCCCTGGGAATAATATATACCGCCTGGGCTCAGGGCAAAAGGATAAAAGTCTTTGTGGATGAAACCCGGCCGGTGCTTCAGGGAGCGAGACTAACCACCTGGGAACTGAAGCAGCAAGGAATACCCCATACTTTGATCTGCGACAATACGGCTGCCTGGGTAATGAAAAAAAAAGACGTTGATTGTGTAATCGTTGGTGCGGACCGGGTCGCAAAGAATCTGGATCTGGCTAACAAGATCGGGACTTACAACCTGGCAGTTTTAGCCAAATATCATAATATTCCCTTTTTCGTGGCAGCCCCCTCTTCCACCCTGGATGGTTCAATCCAGTCAGGGGAGGAGATCGAAATCGAGCAAAGATCAAAAGCGGAGGTTACCCTCTGGTGGGGGAAAAAAACGGCACCTGAGTCAACCGAGGTATTCTCTCCGGCATTTGACGTCACCCCAAAAGAGCTGGTCACCTCAATTATTACCGACAAAGGAATTCACAAAGGTAAAAGAATTGATTGAACTTTTTGAGAAAGGATAGGAAATGAAAGACCCAAGAACGACTATTTTGACAAAGAATCTGTTGGACTATTCCCTTGATCTGAAAGAAGGCGAAAAACTCTACATCGAGGTCAGGGGAAAAGAGACTCTGAATCTGGGCAAGGAGCTGGTCACCCAAGCCGCTCAAAAAGGTGCGGTTCCCTTCTGGTTTTACAACGACGACAGCATCCTAAGGAAATGGATACTTTTCGCCTCCGAGGAGCAGATGAAGCGATTCGGGGAGTTTCACCTCAGGATAATGAAAGCGGTGGATGCTTATATCGTTTTAAGGGGAAGCGATAATTTCTTCGATCTGGCTGGTGTGCCCGAGGAGAAGATGGGCTGGTACCAGAAGCACTTCTACCAGCCGGTCCATCTGGAAGAGAGGGTGAAGAACAAAAAATGGTGCGTTCTTAGATATCCCTCCAACTCAATGGCTCAGTTGGCCGAGACCTCCCAGGAGGAGTTCGAGGATTTTTTCTACAAGGTATGTAACCTCGATTATTCTAAGATGTCAAAAGCAATGGATCCCTTGGTCAGATTGATGGAGAAAACCGATAGGGTCAGGATAACCGGAAAGGATACCGAGATCACCTTCTCGATAAAGGACATACCGGTGGTTAAATGCGACGGAAAAAGGAATATTCCCGATGGAGAGGTATACACCGCTCCGGTTAAAGACTCAGTTAACGGACAAATAAGTTACAACGCCCCGGCGCTCTATCAAGGGGTTAACTATGAGGGGATAAGGCTTGAATTCAAGGATGGGAAAATAGTAAAATCCACATCCACAAACAACCGTGAAAAACTTGAAGCCCTTTTTAACACCGACGAGGGTTCAAAATACACCGGAGAATTTGCCCTGGGTTTAAATCCCCACATAAAAAAGCCTTTAAAGGACATCCTTTTCGATGAGAAGATCTCCGGAAGCATCCATCTCACCCCGGGGTCCTGCTATGACGAGGCCTCCAACGGAAACAAATCCGCCATCCATCTCGATCTGGTTTTAATCCAGACCAAAGAGTACGGCGGAGGAGAGATCTATTTCGACGATCAGCTGATCAGGAAGGACGGCATTTTCGTCCATCCTGAATTAAAGGATAAGCTGAGTGATAAGAGCCTGAAATCCTAATCTTTTTTTGAAACCTGGCTAAAAAGACCGGATAGGGTGAAGCGATCCCGGTTGAAAAAAATCACCTGCAGGCCCATCCCCAGAAGAATAAAGTCGCGAATTAAAAGTTCTGCCCCCTGTTTTTTTGCAGTGAGTGAGGTGGTAAAACAACCGCAATTGATATCTAATCCTCTGATAAAAACATTATAAGATATGGCCACAGCAAATAAAAAAAGCAAGAAGCTCAAAACCAGAGAGCTTGATTCTACCCAGATTCCCACAATCAAAAAAATCCCGCAGAAAAGCTCAATCCAGGGTAAGGATATGGCAAACAGGTTTATCAAAAAGGAGGGAAGAATTTTATAATTGTGTACTATCTGAGCAAACTGCGCCGGATGGGCTATTTTATCCAGGCTGGCATAGATAAAAGTTGCTCCCAGAATTATCCGGAAAAGCAAAACCGTGTATTTATCGGTGAGTATTTTTTTTATCATAAGCTCAGCTTCCCTCTATCGGCAGCCCTGCCTTTTTCCATTCCACAAATCCTCCGAAGAAGACCCTTATGTTCTGGTAACCTTCATCCTGTAAAGTTCGAGCTAAAAGAAGGCTGGTCGCGCATTCGCTTCCGTCGCAGTAGATGACCAGTTGCTGGTAAGATAAAAGCCTATCTTTAACCAGGGGGAAATGTTTTTCGAATTCCTCGTAAGGCAGGTTCAATGAATTGGGGATGTGACCTGAATCGAAATCCTCCTTCAATCTCGAATCAACAAACAAAATCCCCTCCTTTTGAGAAATCTTTTGTGCCTGATCCAAAGTGATAGCCGGTGGATCAGAAGGCTGGTCGTAGGAGTAGGGAACGGTTATGCTTTTTTTAAAATCAAAGTATTATAGAAAATCCCAAAAACCATTCCCAGAATTATTATATAAAAAGAGCCAAACAAAATCTTTTTTCCGGAAGGTGATGACGGCATAGAATTCACTTTCTGGTTTCGATAGTTCTTATGGGAATGGTGCATCTGACTTTCTTTGCTCCAAGGAAATCCAAAATCAAGCTGGTTTTAAATGGCTTTTGAGATCCTCCCTCTCTTTTACTGAAACTTATCTCAGTGCTGTCAAAAGGAGCTATATTCAGATCATCGATTTTATAATCCACGGGTGATTCAGGAGGAGAAACCACCGAGACCTGCACAAAGGAGTCGGAGATGTTTTTAACCCACACAGATTTTCCCTTCTCGCCATTTTTAAACAAAGCTCTATCCGGCACAAGCTCCACCAGCATATTCTGAGCTCCCACCCGGGCATTGATGAAGATACCGGAAATTTGAGCTGTGGTATCGTTGGAGTTTATATGTACGGTTTTCTCCACCTCTCCTCTAACTTTATGGGAGTTGAAGGCTATCTCCATCTCCGTTTTTTCTCCGGGAGCTAACCGGGATTTTAAAAGAGGCAAGTGAGTGCAACAACAGGATAACCTGATTTTATTTATGAATAAAGAATC
>LJUW01000001.1 GCA_001304315.1 candidate division Zixibacteria bacterium SM23_73_2
CATATATCATAGATACCCCGGTCACTATCTGGCTTCCGTGCGAGGTGTGAACATAGTAGATATGATAGAGATCACCTATAAACTCGATCACCGAATCGGGAATACTTTCGAATTCAGAAACTGCCAGATGATCCGCAATGATTGCCTCGGCTTTTATTGAAGTTGATGAAAGTAGGAAACCAAACCACAACGATAGGACAAAAATCACTGATAGCAAAATCTTCCTTTCTGTCATTTTTCCTCCGAAGGTGGCTACTTCGGTTTCAGAATTCACTCTTTATTTAAATAAGGGTTTTCGCAAACCTTTTCACTTTTCAATATTAATTTAACCCAATTTCCAGATTTGTCAATAGTGTTCACAATGAGTCATGCAGATACCAAAAAGAATTTTTTATCCCATTTGCTTAAAAAGACTTTCCCCACCTCGTATCAAAAAGAAGGAAAGCCCGAAGATAAAGTCTTATGAATGGCAACAGATCAAGGGTAGTTTTAATCAAAAGTAAAAAGGTGATAAATTCCTCTGGAAAGGTGGATTTGAATCTTCTGCAAAACATGGTAGCTAAAGGTTTAAGTTCTTTAACCTCAGAATCCGATTTCAGGGATGCGATCTCACGCTTCTATTCTAAAAAACAGACCATCGGGATAAAGGTCAACTGCCTGGGAGGCAAAATGGTTGCCACCCATCCGGAACTGTGCATAACCACGGTAAATTTATTTGAGAAAGCAGGTTTTAATAAAAATAAATTCTTGGTCTGGGACAGGTCAAACCAGGAACTCAAGGAGGTGGGTTTTTCCGTGAACAGTAAAGGCAAAGATTTTTTGTGTTTCGGAACCGATGCTCAGGGCGTGGGTTACACCAGAGACCTTTTTGCCCACAAAGAGATCGGAAGCCTTTTCTCCAGGATAATAACCGATTACACCGATGCCCAGATTAACATGCCGATCTTAAAAGACCACGCTCTTGCCGGGATAACCTGCGGAATGAAAAACTACTTCGGAGCAATCCACAACCCCAACAAATACCACGACAACGGGTGCGATCCCTTTGTGGCTGACCTTAACTCTATGCCCCAGATAAAGGATAAAAACAAGCTCGTGATCTGCGATGCCTTGAGGATTCAATGCAACGGTGGCCCGGCATATCATCCTCAGTGGTCCGATCTTTACGGGGGCGTATTAATTGGCACCGATCCGGTGGCAGTAGACTATGTAGGCTACAGGATAATCGAAAGGATCAGAAAAAACCATAATCTATCTCCGCTGGAGAAATCAGGGAGAAAGCCGAACTACATCTTCACCGCAGCTGATAAGGAGCATAATTTGGGAAATGTCGGTCTGGAAAAAATAGATCTGGTGGAGATAAATTCAGGTTAATATATGTTCAGGATCAAAAGAAGAGATTTTCTGAAGTATTCCATAGCAGCAACCGGTGGAATTTTGGCGCCGAAACTGCTGAATGATTTTTCGGTTCTGGAACATATCCCCCTGGCATATGCCCAGGAAAGAACCAACCAGCTTTCCAAAGTTGAGGCAAAATATTACGAAAAACTGAAACATAAGGAAATCAGATGTAAACTCTGCCCCCGGGAGTGTCTGGTTGGAGATAAGGAGAGGGGATACTGCGGGGTCAGGGAAAACCAGGAGGGCGTGTATTACACTCTGGTTCATTCGATCGTCTGCTCGGCCAATGTCGATCCCATCGAGAAGAAACCCTTTTTCCATTTCCTTCCTGCGACCACAGCATTCTCAATAGCAACTGCAGGCTGTAACATGAACTGCAAATACTGCCAGAACTGGCAGATCTCCCAGGTACGTCCCGAGCAGGTGGACAATTATCATCTTCCCCCGGAATTGGTAGCCGATTATGCCGAGCAAAAAGGGTGCAGGTCAATAGCCTATACCTATTCCGAGCCGATAGTCTTCTACGAATACATGCTCGACTGCGCCAGGGAGGGAAAAAAAAGGGGTATCAAAAGCGCGGTCATAACCGCAGGGTACATCAATCACGATCCTTTGGTGGAACTGTGCAAGGAAGTGGATGCCATAAAAATCGACTTCAAGGGATTCACCGAAGAATTTTATAAAAATATATGCAGATCAGAACTAAAACCGGTGATGGACAGATTGGTAGATCTTGCTAAAATTGGAATATGGTTCGAGCTGGTTTATCTTATGGTTCCAACTCTAAACGATGACATGAAGGACATAAAAAGGATGTGCAGGTGGATATTTAAGGATCTGGGGCCAAATGTTCCCCTGCACTTTTCCCGCTTCCACCCCACCTATCTTTTAAAAAACCTCCCCCCTACCCCGGTCTCCAGTCTGGAAAGAGCAAGGGAGACAGCTCTGGAAGCCGGATTGAGATACGTTTATATTGGCAACGTTTTCGGACACGAAGCGGAGAACACCTATTGTCCTAATTGCAAGAACAAAATTGTGGGGAGGAATGGTTATATAATTACCCAGATAAACATTAAGGATAAAAGGTGCAAATTCTGCGGTGAGATAATCCCCGGAGTGTGGGAGTAACCGTTGATGCATCGGTATTAGGAAATACCGATGCGATTAGCTTCGGGAATTCCTATTCCCGAAGCATCAGAGATTCTTTTAAAGTAAAGCTCAAGGGATTGTTGAAAAACTGGAACTATCAAACTGTCATTCTGACCCCGCCCTTGGCGGGGGAAAAATCTCTATATAAATCAAAGAGATTCTTCGGTCGTCCATCTGGACTCCCTCAGAACGACAGGGCAGGTTTTTTCAATACCCCTCAAGCCTTGTTTTCCAAAAACCTGCACAAATAAAGCCTGCTTTATTTTCCCCCTATTTCAAAATCGTTATCTAAAAAATTAGAATCCAAAAATTCAGTCTTTTTTATTTGACCTCAAGAAAAAGAAAAATATATTTAAAAGAAGGATCTGACCATAGATTCTTTTTTTGGTAAACTGTTTTTATGGATTTCTGTCGATAAATTTTTTGATATGAGTTTTGACAAAATCCGTTTTATTTTAGCCTGCCTGATATTGGGTTTCTCCTCCATGGTTTCCCAGATAATTCTTTTCCGGGAGATGATAATCTCGTTTTTCGGAAACGAGCTTTGTTTGGGAGCTCTGCTTTTCGTCTGGCTTCTGTGGGTTGGGGTAGGCTCAAAGTTAGGTGAGAGACTCTACCCCAAAAACGCATCCTTCGGAACGCTTTTCCTGTGGTATCTTATCTGTTCATTCATTCTTCTTCTAACCATATTCGGGATTCGCTTTTCAAAAATCATATTAGGTATTATGCCCGGGGAGATAACCAGCTTTTTCCCCATGCTTTTCTCATCCTTTTTGCTTTTAAGCCCCCTCTGTCTTTTGTGGGGGATCATCTTCGTCTTGAATTCAAGGTTTTGGGAATTCAAAGGTCTTCCCTCTTTTCTGGTCAACCGGGTTTATCTCTGGGAATCCCTGGGAGCAGGCTTGGGAGGTCTTCTGACCACCTTCGTTTTCATCCCTTTTCTCTCCAATTTCAAGATCATCTTCTGCCTTCTGGTCTTAAACCTGCTTTTATCCGCCCTGATTTTTTTCAACATCAAAAAGAAGTTGAAATCCTATATCTTTTCATTTTTAACCTGTGCTTTCATTCTGGTAGTTATTTTTCTGGGTATTGACAAAACCTTGGATGATTTTTCATTTTCCAAACTGTGGAGAGGATTTCCCATAATCTACTCCGAGGACACCATCTACGGTAACATCTCGGTTACCAAAACAGAAGAACAGACCACCTTTTTCGAAAACGGCCTTATGCTTTTCTCCTACCCTGATCAGTACTCAGCTGAGGAGGCGGTGCTTTTTGCCCTTTCCCAGCACCCCCATCCCAAAAGACTGCTTTTGATCGGGGGTGGTCTGGGTGGTGCAATTGCCCAGGCTCAAAAAATAAAGGATATTAAAATCGACTACGTTGAGCTCGACTTCAAACTTATAGGAATCGCTAAAAGATTTTTACCTGAAGAGGAAATTTTATCCCTTGACAAAGCAGAAATCAAATTTACAGATGGAAGGCTCTATGTAAAAAATAAGACAAAGAAGATCGGTTATTTATACGATGTTGTGATTTTGAATTTACCCGACCCCTACACTACCCAGCTGAACAGATTCTACACCAAAGAATTCTTCAGGATGATAAAAATAATTTTAGATTTTGATGGAATATTCTCATTCCGGGTAACCTCCCAGATAAATTATATCAGCTCCGAACAATCCCTGTATCTCTCAAGTTTGTATCGCACCTTAAGTGAAGTTTTTGAGAAGTTAGAGATCCTTCCCGGACCAAATGCGATCTTTTTAGCATCCTCTCAAAGGGAACTGACATCAGACTGGGAAAAGATGGTAGCCAATCTAGAAAAAAATCATGTGGAAGCAGAATATGTAAACCGCAACTTTCTTTTTGACCGACTCAATCCCCAGAGGATATCCAACCTAAAATCATCCGTTTTCTCGAAAAGCGGAAAGGTAAACACCGACTTAAAACCGATTTCATATTTCTACAACACCATACTCTGGAGCACCCAGCTCAATTCTTTTGAGAAGAAGATCTTTCTTATATTAAAAGATGTAAAAAGCATATGGTACCTTTTGATACCTTCACTTTTTTTCTTTGCATCTCTTTCCTTCTTCTATAAGAAAAAGACAAAATACCAGAATTTAGCATTATCTGCCATTTTCATAGTCGGCTTCTCAAACATCCTTTTGGAGATTTTAATCCTTTTATCCTATCAGATCTTCTATGGATACATCTATTCTAAAATCGGCTTGATATTAACCGCTTTTATGCTGGGACTTTCCGGGGGAGCCTTTCTTTTTGAGAGAAAAAGTAAAATTAAACCCCCGGATTTTAGATGGCTCTCCAAGCTTCAATTACTCCAGGTTATTCTCCCGCTTTCTTTGCTTTTTTTAATCAGTTATTTTTCAAAATCTCAGACCAAGGGCTTTTTGATAGAATCATCCCTTTTGATTTTGATTACCCTTTCAGGTATTTTAGAGGGTTTGGAATTCACCTCAGCCAATCATCTTTATATTAAGGAGATGGGTGAGAAAAACCTGGGGACAGGTTATTCAATTGACCTGCTCGGCTCAGCCTTAGGCTCTATTCTTGTGAGTGTAATCCTTGTTCCCCTTTTAGGAATTCCGCTGAGTCTTTTACTTGCAGCTTTTTTGAATTTCGTCTGTTTTATATTTCTGATGAGTTCAACCCTGGGAATCCCTTACGAGAGCTAAAAAGAGCTACCGGGTGATTCTTCAAAAGTGAAAGAATCATCCGGGGGGTGAAAGACGTAGGACTTTCACTGAATTATGCACCCGGCGGCTCTTGGCTTCTCAGCTGGCACGATGGGTGGCTTTCCCCTCAATCCCTTCCAGATTCTCGGGAAATCTCCTCATCCAGAAAGGCAAAAAACTTTTCTTCACCCGCAGGATTCTTTTCTTCTGAAAATCCCTTTCCCAAGATTTACCGCTTTTCTTTTTATCCGATTCAAAAAACTTTTGGTTGGTTTTCAAAAATTGATCCATAAGCCCCTCCTCAAATTTAACTATTCAAAGTTGGTCCCGAACCTTTTAAGTTCTTAATCTCTGTAATTTAATCTTAAAATATCAAAATGATAACCCGCTGGACAACAACACTCCCATACCCTTTCCCTTGCTTGGCCAGAGGGAGTTCTTTATGCTCATACCCAAATCAATGAAGGAGTTCCCGATTTTAAATCCCAGACCCCAGCAGGTGGCAAATTTTTCCTTACCACCGAAGATCAGCCCCGATCTGAGCTTTAGCCATGATAGCCAAGTAAACTCGGTGCCCAAAGACAATTTGGGTATCCTTGAACTGCCAGCGCTATTCTTAAAACCCTGCTCCAGATCAGTTGAAAGGGTTAGCTTATTAAGTTTGTAAGACACTCCCCCCTTTACGATCAAGGGGAGCTTGGAATTAAAAGATCCAATATCCTCAGTATAATCCTCTTCCAGGTAAACCGAATCATCATCTGAGTTCTCAATGGTCAAGGAATCGGTTGAAATCCTGTACCACCTTTTTTGGGTTTTCTTATTCCATTTAATGCTGCTTAAGATATTAACCAGACACAATCCCACTGTTACCTTATCGCTTATAAAAGATCCCAATCCTAAATCAAAAGAATAACCGCTCCCCCCCTCTGCTGATTTCGCAGAGAAATATCCCTGGCCATGTATCCGATCCTTTTCGGTTTCGAAAAATCCGGATGATTCCGTTATCTTTTGATAGTAAATTCCCTTAATCCATTTGACATTAACTCCGGCAAACAGAGGTTTACTTTTAACACTTGCGATCTTCGTTGCTCCGGAAAAAGCCACCTCGAAAAAAACAAGCGCTTCCCCTCTGAGATCCGAAAGTTCGACTCTTTGATCAAGGGAGTTACCATTTAAAAGTATCTCCAGAGGCTCCTTGGGAAAGTTAAAATCAGAAACTCCCAAAACACGTGAGGCCAGGCCGAACTTGCCAATTTTCGCTCCTAAAAGAGATGCTCCTGCATCTCCGGAAAGAGAAAAGCCCTTTTCCGGAATTGCGGACAGAATATCATCCTTATCCCCCTGATCCAAAAACCTGCCATTGTAAGCATTGTAATCATTTAAACTGAAGCTGTTGTTTTCGATTTTAGCACCAAATGAGAGGAAGCTAAAGTATGAATTTTTACCAAAGCTTAAGAAAGCAGGATGTTCGAATATGGCTTCAGTCGACCTGGGCAGGGATGTATAGGCTCCTCCCAGACCTAATCCCCGGGCAGAGGATACCACCCAGGATGAAGCTACCCCGGGAAGCAAGAAGATCAAAAGAAAGACTATCACAGCTCCCGCAAAGATTTTTTTCATTTTATCTCCCCCATTTTTATCTCAGCTTCTACGTAGGAGGTTATCTTCACGAAATCCTCGGGCACCACCTTTATTTTCTCGCCGTTGGTTCCCTCAAGGTGGATATATCCACCTATCCAGAAAGGTCTTTCTTCAAATATTTCCAGATCCTGTTTGTCCAATTCAATATTTTCATTCAAATAAGATGTATTAATCACAATCCCATTTTGATCTCTTTGACCGGAATTTACTCTCAAAGGTCCAATGATCAGATCAGGCTGGTTGTAGACATCCTCCGAATCCTTAAAAAGAAGCTCCACTGACAAACCCAGAGGAAGGTGGTTTTCTAATGAAATCACCAGATTTGCCCAGTTCACCCTCTGGTTCAAAAGCTTTCTGTTCTCCTCCTCAAGACTGTCGGAATCGGTGTCAAGCTCAACATCGTTGGAATCGAAGATCGCCTCGATAGGCGAAAAAATCTCCACTTTTCCCAGGACAAAGTCATCCCGAGTAATAGTGGCGCTGTTTTGTCCATCACCATACAAAGCCCTTCCGGATACGGTGATCTCATAGGGAACCGGATCAAAGAAATCATCCAAATCATCTTTTTGAATCAAGGTTGACACCGGGGCATAAGGATTTCCGGAAAAGATATTCTCATCAATCTCAAGCTGTTGGCCCTGATCACCTATGAGCCTGACCGATAAAATCGCAGGAAGGGACACCCCATTTAGAATCTCAGCTTTCAGGTAAGCACCGGAGAGCTTTGCACTCTCAAAACCATCCGGAAGGTTAAGTGGTTCAGGTCCCCGATGTATTTCAACCTCAGTGGGAGAGAAAACCCCTGATATCTCTCTGAACTTCATCTGGTCGAATTTGACCTGGACTTGAATCGAATCTGAGCTTTTCACCTCAACCTGTTCTCCACCTGTTCCAGGGCTTTCGAAAACCCAATTCAGATCGAACTCCCCTTCTGTAACAGATCCAACCTGGTAACCATCTAAGAGAACCTCTACTTGATCTGAAGAAAAAGGAGATAGATTCCTGGTAACATATAAAGGATTTCCGTAATTTGTAAGGTGGGGCAAGGTAATCTGCAAACTCCCCCCTAGAGCTGTCCTATTACAAATCGAAAACACAACATTCCCCCTGTCTATCTCCCCGCTTTGTATGCTATGCTCCTTGGGAAGATAAAGCTTCTGGCTTTCACCTCTTGAAATCTCAGGAACTTGTGCTATTGCTTCTTTAACATAGATCGAATCAGAAAAAGATAGTGACAGAGAAAGGTATTTATCCGCCAGGGTAAGAATAGTTCCTCCCGGAGTATGGGCTTTTATATCGAAAGACAAATTGTTTGAAAAATATTTCTCAGACAGATCCACCTGTTGAATCATGCTGGAATCATTTAAAATCATTTCAGGATATACAATCGTTGCTATTATCTGTGAGTTCTCCTCATCAACCAGATCAATACTTAAGGAGTCCAGATCCAGACCCAGATGGTTGGACACCATTATGAAAGCCTCCCCTTGATCCATGGCAACGAAAGTGAAGTTCTCAATTTTCTGAAGTTCCTCTTCAAGAAGAAAAGTAAACGGTGGAATTAAACCCAATTGCCCTCCATATATCTCGGATAAGAAAAACTCCGTTTCTTTAGTATCCGGAGGTGTGATATTAAATACTCCCAGGGTATCTGAAAAACTCTTTTCGGTTGAATCCAGGGTCAGAAGTTCTTCTGCTCTAATGGTATCCATCTCGATTTTTTTATAAAAATAAGGATTACCCAGGCTGTCCAAAATCAGGGAAGGTTCCCCAAGCTCCTCTACGATTTTTCTCATGTCATAGGTTCTGCTGATCAAAGGAATTTTCAGCTTGGTGTTCCAGGTCGGGGATGACGGTTTTTTAATGGTACATTGAAGCAGGGTTAAAAAAATCAAAAAAAGAACAAAAATCAAAAATCCCCAGACTAATGCCTTTATAAAAATATGAAAGCCATTATCCTTATTATCGTATTTTTTACTCACGAAACCCCCTATGCGGATGTTTTTGCAAATGAAACCTAAATAATTAATGCAACAGATATGCCAAAAATGCTTTATCGGAGGATTTTTATAAGTTGTTAAATTACAGAAGAAAATGAGGAGAGGAAAGGCTATTAATAAATCTCTCATGTAAATAATGTTGGACAAAACCCACAGATTATTGAGAGAAATCCATCTTTTTAATGGAAATAATGACAATAAAAATTTGTTGATAGGTCAGGGGTCTTGCTTGTTAAGATTTTTTTAACACGTCATTGCATGAGTTAGCAAAGCAATCTCCTAATGGAGAGACAGACTGCTTAGCCACTTCGTTTTTCGCAATGACTATGTAAATATTTTTGCATTCCTTTTTCCGAGAATAAAAAGCCAACTTTCGTGTAAACTTGGCTATTTCATTCTTGTTTTTTAGTGGGTATATTCGAAGAATGCCCCCACAACTCTTCCAGCTTTGAAAAGCCCGTCACTAAGTTTTACATCTCGATTTTAGTATCCTGCCTCTTGCATCTTGTATCAATACTTCTTTCTTCTCTCAATGGTATAATTCGAACCGGACAGGGATTTGGTGTATTTTTTGAGATCGGTGATCATGTGAGATACCTCTCCCACGTGGTTAAACATTCGATCCTGATTAACCACTACAGCAATGGATAGGGTCATGATCGGAAATTTTTCTAAGACCCCTCTTCGGTTCTTGGTTATGATAAAGCTCCTTTTTACATCCTCCTCCTGGTAAAAGGATAGTATCATCTGGTCGAAAGAATCGATTATCCGAGAGCAGATCTGGTGAATTTTTTTTGCCGGGATTAAAAATATGAAGTCGTCACCCCCGATATGTCCAACGAAAGCATTTTTAGTGGAACCGTAAACTATGTCCCTGATCAATTCGGAGGCTTTTCTGATTAATCTGTCCCCGTAGAAATACCCGTAATAATCGTTATAGGCTTTGAAATCATCCAGATCAGCATAACATATTGCAAAAATCTCCCCCTTTTTTATCCTGCGATCCATCTCCTTTTGAATCAAGCTCATCCCCGGCAGCCTGGTGGTGGGATTCATCCCCAGATCCCTCTGGCTTCTCTTCAAAAGCATCTTTAATCTTCCGGAGATTAAATCCTTGTCCCACCTCTTGGCTAAAAACTCATCCGCACCTGAAGACATCCCAGCTAAAAGTTGTTTTTTGGTTGGATGGGGATGATATAAAACAATGGGCACTAAAGAGAGGATCGAATGCTTTTTTATCTTTTTCAAAAGTTTAAGTTCAGAAGAGAAATTTCCCTTTCCCCCGATAACGATCAGGTCAAGGATGTATGAGTGAATGTATTCCTGCAGCTCAGGAAACTTCTGAAAGTTATGGAATCGAATCCTTTTTTTACCCAGGACGGATTTCAGCCTAACCTTCAGGCTCACGTCCCTCTGGTATAATGCGCACTGTAGCATACCCCTTACCCATCCTCAGATTCTTTTTTTAATTCCATCTTCTCCCTGGGATGGAAAGTTCTGTGAACCTCCTTTAGATATTCTCGGTCCACATGAGTATAAATCTGCGTAGTAGATATATCGGCATGTCCCAGCATCTCCTGAACAGCCCTTAGATCCGCCCCCCCCTCCAAAAGATGGGTGGCAAAGGAGTGCCTGATGATATGAGGAGTGAGTCTCTTTTTGATCCCTGCTTTTTTTGCGTATTTTTTAATTATCTTCCAGGCTCCCATCCTGGTCAAAGGATTTCCCCTGAAATTCAAAAACAAAAAATCTCCTGATTCAGAATGAGCAAGCTGGGGTCTTGAATTCTCTAAATACTTTTTTGTCCAGATCACAGCCATCTCTCCCACCGGAACGACCCTCTGTTTTCCCCCTTTACCCGTTATCCTAACGCATTCTATCTCAAACAAAAGATCCGCTCTTTTCACCGATATCATCTCAGAAACCCTTACTCCGGTGGCATACATAAACTCAAGTATTGCCTTATCCCTGAAAGACAAAGGTTTATCTCCCTCAGGTTGGTCCAAAAGGATCTCCATCTCTTTTTGATCAAAGACCTGGGGAAGCCTTCTCCAAAGTCTGGGAGATTCAATCGACCCAGTCGGGTCGCTTTCCGTATAGTTTTCCCTGACTAAGAATTTATGGAAAGACCTTATGGCGCTTAAATTCCTGGATATGGAGGAAGCCGAAAGTCCAAGATCATAAAGTAATAATCCAAATTTGGATATGTCCCTATCCTTTACTTTTTCAAAAGAGGAGATTTTCAGGGTTTTTAAGTGTTTAATGTATCTCTTTAAATCTATATTGTAACTATCTACTGTATTAGAGGATAAACCTCGCTCCAAAGAGAGATGATGCAAGAATTTGTCTACCAGTTCTTCCATCCTGAAAAATGATATTGTGATTTCAAACCAACATAAAATAAAATTATCTAAGAGTCAACAACAATCCTGTAAAATCACAAGGGAGTGTTAAACTTTAGTTAATCTGAATTATTTCTCCCAGTTAATTCAAAGGTGTAACCAACTCAGTGTATAAAAAGCATAATAGGATCATATCGATGAACACATAAAAATCGTTTAGGTACGGAACAAAATCCACTCTTTTTCAAAAAGCCTTTTGGTAACGTAGATCGAAAAGGATGCATAGATCACCGTGGAAACGAAAATCAACCCGATAAATCCCCAGTTGTAGGTGCCTAAAAGCACCTCCTTGGCTGCCAGGGAGACGTTTATCACCGGCACGAAAGCCAAGGGCCAGTTCAACTCCACCCCGGGCATAAAGGTTATCATAGCGGGCATTATCAGTAAAAACATAAAAGGGGTGATGTAGCTTTGAGCCTCCTTATAGGATTTGGCAAAAAGAGACACCGACAGAAGAAGGGAGGAAAACAAAGCAGAGATGGGCAGAAGTAGAATTAAGATAATCAAAATAGATGTGAGTTTTATCGAGATCTGAACCTCCTCCGGCGTAAAGGGTCCCATTTTGGCAAAACCGATACCCGCAGTTATGCTCATACTGCAGGTAGCCAAAACAGCGGTTATCATCGAGATGGTCATCACACACAAAAATTTTCCAGTGGCTAACTCCCCTCTTGATACTGGTGAGGCTAATATGGTCTCCAAAGTTCCCCTTTCCTTTTCTCCAGCAGTAAGATCGATGGCTGGATACATCGCGCCGATTAAAGCTAAGATGATAATCATATAGGGAAGAAACATCGACAGCATAAACCCACCCATCTTCTCCTGGGAAGCCACGTTCTCCTCCTTTATATCTACCGGTTGCAGAAGTGATCTGTCGACTTTTCTTTTTTTCAATCTCTGAGTAACCATACTGTCCTCATAATGACTCAGGTAATCCCTGAGTTTTCCAACAGCCATACTCGATTTAACCTCAGCCTCATCGTAATAAATTGTTGCCTGAGCACTATCCTCTGCTTCAATCATATTTTCGAAATCTTCAGAAAACGAAAGGGCAGCCTCTGCCCTCTTATCCCTGATCGCATCTCTGAAGTTGGTCTCGTATGTTATCTTAAACTCCCCCTCCTGGGAAAGCTTTCGGGTCAGAGAAGGTGCGTTCGCTTTCCCTACAATCACCACCCTGGGTGGTATCTTTTCTGCTTCCTCCATGAAAAAAACCACCAGCCCGCTCATCCCGAACATAAGCACAGGAAAAAGTAAAATGGGGACCAAAATCATTGAAATTATGGTTCTTCGGTCCCTTAAGGTATCAAGCATCTCCTTGAAATAGACTATTTTTGTCTTTTTGAAATCCAACTCACTCTCCAACTATTTTCACAAAAATGTCATCCAGGCTGTCCAAATTGGTCTTTTGGCGATATTCAGCAAGAGTAGCCACCTCCAGGATTTTCCCCTTATGTATAATCGCGATATCATCACAGAGCTTCTCCGCCTCGTGCATCACATGGGTTGAAAACAAAACTATTTTGCTCCTCTGTTTGGAGCTTTTCACAAAATCGATTATGTTCCTGGAGGTAATCACATCCAGACCCAAGGTAGGCTCGTCCAGGATCAATACCTGGGGATCATGCACCATGGTTCGGGCGATCGATACCTTCTGCTTCATCCCGGTGGAAAGCTTATCTACCTTCATATCCCGGTAATCGTTCATGTCCAATATCTCAAAGATTTCGTCAATCCGCCTTCTGATAGCCTCCTTTTCCATCCCGTTCAACCGGGCGAAATAGGTAACCGTCTCAAATGCCGTGAGCCTGGGATAAAGACCGGTATCCGAGGATAAAAAACCTATCCTTTTTTTTACCATCTCGGGCTGATTCAATATTTCGTATCCGTCGATTTTGGCTGTGCCGGAGGTGGGTTTCAAGCTGGTGGATAAAATCCGCATCAGGGTGGTTTTGCCCGCACCGTTTAGTCCTAAAAGACCGAATATCCTACCGGGCTTGCATTCCAGACTAACACCATCGACCGCTTTTATCTCTCCCCTTTTTTTATCAGAGAATATTTTGGTGAGGTTAAAGGTTTTTATCATCTTCAATGGATCGAGTCAAGCCAAAGATGTTATCTTTGGTAGCTGTCAAGCCTGATCTCCTCCTCCCAATCGGGATCGTAGATCTCCCCCACCGCATTGGAATGAACTAACCTGTAAACTCCGAAACCGCCCTCATCCACAAATATGAAAAACACACCGCTTTGTTTTCGATGCAAAAAATCCTCATCGATATTATGATAGCTCCATTTTTCCCATGGTTTGAATTCAGTACCAAGGGGATAGCGTTCCCTCTCATCCGGTTCCCCATATTGAATATACACTCTTCCCATATCAGTTTTCCACCCGTCCTCAGACTGGGATGTTCTGGAGAACATCTGGTTCGCATAATTCCAGCTTCGGTAGTGCTTGATCTTAAACTCGTTTTCCGGGGTATCAGGATAGGGATCCCTTTTCCTCCAGAACTCAGTTAAAAATCCCCTTTTCCCTGTAAGGTTCAGCTGGTCGAACAAATCCAGCTCTTCCTTTGTGGCAATGTAACTTATCTCTTCCCTTATTTTTTTTACCTCTTCCAGAGTTAAAATCTCTTCCTCAGTCTTGGGGATCATCTTTTTTATGACTCTAAATTCTTTTGAGGATAAGCTTTTCTGACCAGAAGACAAATCCAGAGCTTCGATCTCAAGATAAAAGTCACCTTCTGGAAAGGTGCTGATATTTATCCCGCTGGTCACCACCGAGGAATTTCCGGGTTTCTCCAAAGTCTGGGATCCAAAACTTTTGAATTTTTTACCCGAAGAATCCAGAACATGAAAACTCAGGGTGTATCTTTTATCCTTTTCTGGTGAAAACTCTAAATTGTAAATCTCGGAGTAAAAATAAAGCATCCTATCCTTGGTGCTGAAAACCCGGGTAGGATTGGGCATAACCTTTCGCATCCCTTTTACAAATTTACCTGTGCCGGTGTCCGGCTCGACCTGAAATGCCAGCTCGATTTGGCTCAAAAGGAGTTCTTTCTTGTTGTAATCGAGGACCTTTATACCTATGCTCTTTTCCCCTTGTTTTTTTGAATTTAAATCCTGTGCCACAAGCTCAAGAGAGAATTTACCCGGAGAAAGAAGAACCGGTATCAAATCGATTATCAGAAATTCCTTTTCCTCAGCCTCCTTCAACTCTTTTATCGCGGAGGCAACTTTCCATACTTTGTCCTCCACCACCCGATCTAAAGAATCGACGATCTTAAGTTGCAACTCGACTACCGAAGCGAAAGCGCCCTCCTTTTGAGGATAAAACTCAAGCTGTTTTCTGTCCAGGGCATAATATATCTCCACGTATGATCTGGTGGTATCCAGTGCATAGGTAAAGGAGGTATAATCCACCCACAGATCCAAATCCGAAGACGAAGGATATTCTGCAGTTGAAACTGATAACAAAAATAAAAAGAATATTATAAAAATATTTCTTATCTTAAGTAAAAACATCCAATGCCCATTTTTATTTTCTTTTAACCCCCCGATCGTAGATATAATCCAGCTCCCATTCTCCTGTGCCGGTCTGGTCCACAAAGACCACCTTTATCTGTGTATCGTAATAGTACCAAACCTGATATGGTTTGGCTTCCATCTCGAAGGGGTGACGTTCTATCTCATCCGGATGACCATAGATCATATATATCCTTCCCATGTCGGTTTCCCAGCCCTCCTTGTTCCAGACCCCGAAATTCCTCTCTACATACCTCAGCCTCCTGTAATATTCCTCCATAAGCTCATTTTTTTGTGTGCCCGGTGTAGGATCCTTTGATTTCCAGAACTCTGCCCATTCTATTAACTGATCTTCCTTTTTGGATTTTTTCAGCCTTTCCATCTCATCCCCGGTAGCTATGTATCTTAACTGATCAACCGCTTTTTCAAAATCTGCTTTTATAACTGAAAGCATCGACCACGCTATCTGGAAATTATCCTTTGATTTTGCTAAAGTTTTTTTCTTCTCATCCTGTAGTAGGACCGAAAGGGTGTAATCTCCAGGAGGGATTTTCTCCACAGAGATTTCTTTGTAAACGGGGGTTATTCGGTCTTCTGAAAAAAGAGTATCCTTCTCCTCTAAAACTTTCTCCTTTCTGTTCTCATCGACTATTTGGTAGTTTAGAAAATACATCTTTTGTGGATCCTTTTCCCCATATATCTCATAGTACAGGTAAAATTTTGATTCATCAAACGTTCGGGAAACCGAGGGGATGACCTCCTTCCCCCTTTTCTCGAATTTCGGATTTCTCACCGAATCGGAGATATCCCGGGAGAACAAAAGTGGGCTGAGGATGTATTTCTTGGGATCAAACTCGGGAATAACCGCATCCATCCTTTGGATCCAGCTTCTGGAAGAGTTTAAGTCTATCAGTTCCAGCACCAATTCATATCGCCCTGGTCGTATTTTATTATTCAGCATATTTATCAAAAAACCACTCTCGGAGATCGTCTCCGAATAATGACTCACGAAAAGATTCTCCTCCAAAGAAGTTGCGGTTATCTGATGCCCCTTGCGATCCAGTATGGTCAAATTTACCTCATAGGAAGCTTGAAACCTCTCCCCTGCTTTCACGAAACTCAGCTTCTCGTTGAAGATCTTGTAGTATACCTCCAATCTCCAATCCTCTCCATCCTCTTTAAAACAGGAATAATCGACCAGAAAATCGGATCTCTTTGAACTCTTTAAAAAGCCAAAATCGGTCTGGGAAAAGACCAAAGAGCAAAAAATCCATAAAATTACAACGGTAGAAAAATACAATATTTTATTAATTTTATCTTCTCTTTTCATCTCATTTTTTAAATAACGATTTTCAGTCGAATTCGCAACATAAAAATTAAATAAATTTTTCATCTTCGAAATTGCTGGGAGGGTTCAATTTGAGCTAATATCAAGCTCGCAAAAAAATCCGACCCTTATACTATCCTAGAAAAGAATATCGATTTCCCTTAACATTCTCCTAAGATAAACGGACATCCAGGTGCCGGACCTCCCTTTAACAAATGGTTAGTTAAAAAGATCACGTCCGAAAGTCTTATAAAACCATCACAGTCACAATCCCCTGAGCTCAAAGGAGAAGGCGGAGTATCTCCCTGGAGGAGGTAATTGGATAAATATGTAGCATCAGCTAAAGACAAAGTCCCATCAGCGTTTACATCCCCTCGAATATAAGAGTTAGGGGTAAAACTCCAGACCTGATCGGACCACATCTCCGATCCCCAAAGATCAAAAGCTTTGACCTTCCAATGATAGGAAAAATCCGTGGTGTCGGACAGAAGGCCTGAAATGGTGTAACTGTTCTCTTTTAAAGAATCGATCACCTCAGTGGAATCCTGGTTAAAAACCTCGGATCTGGAAAGATACAAAGTATAAAGCACCGAGTCGCCAGGATCGGGATCCGAAGCTTCCTGCCACAGCAAAGTTAAACTATCATCGTAGATCAAGGTATCGTCCGGAGGGAAGATCAAACAGAAATTGTAAGTTGGCTCGACCAGGAAGGTTAAAAAGTCGAAGATTTGATCTGACCATCTGTAAAGCCCCCCGGAATCGACACCTTTCACCTTCCAGAAATATCTGGTATCATCAGATAAACCGGACAGGTTATGGCTGGTGTCAGTTGAGGTGTAGACCGAATCGAAGGTTAAGAAGGTGCTGTCAGTTGAATAAAAAAGCGAGTATCCAACCGTATCCTCTGGATCGGCTGGCTGGCTTTTTTGCCAGAATAGATCGGAACTTAAATTCCATATGGTATCACCCTCATGGGGAAAGATCAAAGAAAAACTGCCCAGAGGTGAATACCGGGATACCCCGACGACTTTGAAATCATCTATGTTCCACCCTCCCAGCTCCACCCACCCATCCGTGTCCATTTCAAATCTTACTTTAACCGAGGGATTAGAATCAGCAAAGGATGAGATATCGATATCGTGGTGCTTCCATCCATAATCGACATGATCATAATAGGGCTGATTCTCCCAAACCAAATTCCCATTTACCATAATTCTTGCTCGATCATAGATACCCTTCTCCACCCCTAAGAAGCGACGATACCAAAGCCTTACGTTCTTAAATCCTTGACAATCGATCTCCGGGGATTCGAGGTAGTTTGTGGAGTTGGAAGGATATTCACCATTTAGGTCGTTACCCCAAATCTTGCTTCCGGAAAAGGCGGACTCAGGATCTGATCTTGATCCTTCCAAGGGTGTTCCATGCTCCCAGTCATCGTAATTAAAAATTGCATCATGAGTCCAGCCGCCATCATCCCCCTCCATATCATCGAAAAATATTGTGAAAAGCTCCCCGGCAAAAAGATAAAAACTGTCTAAGTAGCTTCCCTCATTGCAAAGGATGTTCAAGGTGAAGTCGATTTTTGTTCCGATGGCAACAAAAGAGTCCACCTCGAAAGCGAAGTGGGGGGAAAGGGAAGTTTGACTCTGACCATCCAGAATATTCGGGAAAATGGCAACTGAATCAATCAGGTCAACTCCAGGGGTGGAGATCCTCAAGGTAGCTTCAACCCCGGTGGCTGGCTCCTTATATACATTCTCCAAAGTTACCTTCAGATTTATGTTTTCATGGGGATCAATTATTCCATCGTTGTTTCCGGTTGAATCGGTAACCTCACAGCTTTTATAAGCGAGCTGGGTAGGGTTGGCGGGAGTGTAATCCAGAAGAGTTGCGGAGTATCCTATGTTGCAGCTTCCATATTTAATGTAAAAATACCCGTTTTCACCCCATCCGGTTCCCCAGCTGTTCTTCACTATCCAGGCACCCTCTCCGCTGCACACCGTGTCATCCCAGCCCACGATTAAAACAGCGTGATTGACCGGATCCTGGCCCGGATTCTCATAGCACCCCCCGCCGTAGTACTTGAAATCGTCAAAAACCGTCATAGCGCAGGCAACCGGACCGGTTAAAAGGGAAGCCTTTATGGAGTTTACATCAGTGGCAATGTAGTTCCAGCCCTGGATTTTGTCAACCACCTCGCATGATAATTGACTGCAGTTTACCGTATCCTTGGCGGTGTAAGGCATGCATGATTCCAAAACCGAGCCGTAGGATCTGAAAAGCTCGTAAGCATAGTCCATCCAACCCCCATCGCAACCCGCTCCGTAAACGTTGCAGGATAAAATCTGCTGTTCGGACAGGTCATAACCGGTTGAATCATATATTTTTATCATAGCCTCAAATGCTCCCTGAGCTGCGAAAGCCCAGCAGGAGCCACAACTACCCTGGTGTCTCACCGGGGTAACTCCATCCTCATCCCGCCAGTCGAAAACCTGCGGTAAATCCAGAGGCTTTTGTAATTTAAAGAGCTTTCGATCTTTTCTTTTTTCCTCATATCCTTCTGGGATCCTAAGCCCCAAAAGCTTTTGAAAATCCTTTTCCGAAAGATCGGATATCGAAGTTTTTTTGGCAATCCAGTTGTACCCCTTTCCCTCTATCCTCTTTTGAACCTCAAGTAATCTCTGATCATCAGTGTTTTGAGGTGGATCTGATGCAATGCTTAGGTTAAATAAAATAATTAGAAGTAAAGTCAAAGAAGCAAAAATTCTCCACATAAAAATCCCCTTAATTTGAGTCAAAGAAATCAACCTTTCCCAATCATTATAATTTTCGGAAACCCTGAGTAAAATAATTAATTTAAAAGTGAGAAAATAGATGTTTTATGGGCTAAATTTAATTTTGAAAAAATGGTTTTAACTTCCCGGAAGCGGGTTTGGGGGTTAAAAGACTTACCGTGATTAAAAAGCCCACGGACATAAAAAGGGCAGGATAAATCGTGGGAACGTTTTGAGGTTGACCCAGCGCTTCCCAAAGAAGGGTGGTTAACATCCCCGCGCCGATAGAGCAAACCCCGCCCCAGGAGGTGGCCCTTTTCCAGAAAAAAGCAGCCAAAACCGCAGGGGTTATTCCCACACCATACATGGTATAGGCATATAATGCCATCTTCAGAATCGAGCTGAAAAACTGGACCTGGAGATAAGCTAAAATTCCCAAGGCGATAACTACCAGGCGCGAATACAAAACGATCTTTTTCTGGGAGGCATGGGGATTTAAAAATCTCTGGTATATATCCCGGATGACATTAGTGGAAGGAACCAGCAAAAACGAATCAGCAGTTGAAACGATTATGGCAACTATGGCAGCCAAAAGCAGGCATCCCAGAAACAAAGGAAGCCCAAACCGGGCTGAATGAAGGATAACCGATTCGGATTTAATATTCAAGAATATCGCCGAACCGACAACAGCCAAAACCACAATAGCTGTTTCTAAAATGATCGTTCCCCCTATCCATCCCACCACCGCCTTTTTAGCTGTTTTCTCATCCTTGGCTGAGAAGAATCTCTGGTACATATTGGATTCGCCTAAAAGCAAAAGCATTGTGGGAAGCGAGTATCCCAGAGCCTCCCAGATGCTCATAGTACCTAACACCTGGAAACGTTCCTGGGGTAGATTGGCCACGATATTCCCCCACCCTCCGGCATTGGAAATCAAAAAGGGCAAGGCTAAAAAAATGCCCATGGTCATAACCACTCCATTCACCAAGTCGGTGTAGGCTACCGAGATCATCCCTGCCAAAAAAGTGTAGGTGATCACAAAGACTGCGGTAATTATGATTCCATCGGATACCGGAATCCCGGTTACCAGATTCAAAACCATTCCTCCGGCTCTGAATTGGTAACTCACGATCGCGGTGTATGCCACTATGGTGGTTATTGCTCCTAAGATCCTCGCATATTTGTTATACCTTACCTCCAGAATATCCGGAACAGTGTACTGGGCAAAAGCCCTGATCCTTCCAGCGATCAAATACAAAATCACAATTGCGACCCAAACCCCGGCATCAAACCAGAGGGCTGAAAAACCTCTCCGGTAAGCAAGACCGGCACCAGCAATGATGCTTCCCGAACCGATCCAGGTTGCCAGAAGGGTTCCCACCAAAACGGTCGCAGGAAGTTTTCTTCCGGCAACCATGAAGTCATCCTGGGTTTTGACCAGCTTGCTTCTTTTAGCTCCTACCAGGATCAAAAACAGAAGATAAACAAGGATTGCCCAGAAATAAACCATTGAACCTTCAAACTATTAAACTGTTGAACCATTAAACTCTTAAACCAACAAAATAATCTTTACATCAAAACCATAGAAGCTTCAATCTTTTGTAATTTAAACTACCGTCTCGACCTTCAAACAGCTGAGGATTTTTCACTCTTCAACCTTTCCCACCACCACAAGCGTGTATTTGTCCGGATCCAGATATCTTCTAGCTACCTCACCTGCCCTCTCCTTTGTAACCTGGAGTACTTCCTCTGGATAATCCTCGATAAATCCATACCCTTTTCCAACCATCTGGTAAAACGCTAAATATTTCGCAGTACCGGAGTTGGTCTGTTGAGCAAAGGAAATATTTGTTAAAAGGGTCTTTTTGGCGATATCTAAATCGATCTCCGAGATTGGATCTTCGATTAATTTTTTGATTTCCCCTAAAATCCCTTGTCGAGCCTCTTCGAAATTCTCAGGTGACACCCCCATCTCGAAGGTAAAAGGCGAGGATCCCATGGTTGGACGAATATAAGTCCACATCCTGTATGCCATCCCTTCCTGGTAAACGTACTTGAAGAATAACCTGGAGCCTAAAATCCTCTCAACCAATTTCAAAGGGATGTAATCAGGATGGGTAACCGCAACTCCCATCCTGCCCAAGTTGAAAGTGGCCTGCGTTTTCTTCTCAGTTACAAATTTCATTTTCTTTTTCTTCTGCGGGGATTCGTTAATGATCTTTAACTTTAAAGGCTCCCCTTCTGGTAAACTTGAAAATGCCTCTTTTAGATCCTTTTCCATCCTATCCAGATCGAAATCCCCAACCACAGATAAAATCACATTTTGTGGAACGTAAACTTTTTTATGAAAAGCTAAAAGATCGTCGCGGGAAATGTTTGATACGGTGTTGGTCTCACCCAAAATTGGACGAGAATATGGGGATTTCTCGAAAACCTCTTTGGCAAACTCCTTATTGGTCAGATCATAGCTTCTATCAGGAACACTTTTTATTTTAGTTGTTATATCCTCCCTCACCTTCTCAATTTCCTCCTGAGGAAAGGAAGGGGAGAACATAACCTCGGAGAAAAGTTCAAGACCTTTTTTGAAGCTCTCCGGCGTAGAAAGCAGTCCCACTTCGGAGTAATCTTCAAAACTTTGCGAGAAAAGTTTGATTCCCAGACTGTCTATGAGTCGGGATAGTATTTCATTGGTATAATTTGCAGTACCTTTCAGAAGTGCTTTTGAAACGAAAGATGCGATCCCATTTTTCTGTAGCTCCTCTGCCCAGAGCCCGCCTTTAACATAGCCTTCTAAGGCAATGGTCTTGGATGAATGATCCTCTTTTATAATAATAGTCAATCCGTTATCCAGAACGAACTTCTGGGCTTGGCTTTCCTCTTCTACATCTGCGGTTTTTTCAGATATATACGAAGAGGCGATTTCTTTAAAGGATATATCCTCTTTATCCTCGGGCAAAACTAATGCTAAGGTTGCGTTGGTTGGAACAATATATTTTGTAACTACTCTTTTTATATCAGATGGAGTGGCATTCGAGATTCTCTCCAGGTAGGATGCCTCCAGCATTATATTGCTGATGGCTCCGTAATGACACAGTCTTTGAGCCTGGGATAAGTAGGTCTGGTTGTCGTAATAATAAAAATTCTCTATCTTCTTTTTGGCTTTCTCCAGTTCAGCCTTCGAGACTTCCTCCTGGCTCAACCTCTTAAGCTCCTCAAAGATTATCTTAACTGCTTCTTTTTCAACTCCGGGATCAAGCTGACATTCCAGAACGAAAAGACCCGGATCTTTTCTTTCGATTGCGTAGGAGTCAACCGAGAAAACTAAATTTTTTTCAACCTTCAACCTCTTGTGCAATCTCGAGCTTTTACCGTCAGTCAATATGGTACTTACCAGATCCAACACCGGAATATCCCCGGATTTGGCCTCAGGGATGTGATAGCCCAGAAGAAGGTAGGTGGAATGACATTTCATCCTCTGGATTACTTCCTTGAACTCGTTTTGGGGCGGTTCTGAAATTCCCAGTTCAAAAGAGTCTTTACCCTTGGGGTAAATTCCAAAAGCCTCATTGGCTTTCTCCATCATCCGGGGAGTATCGAAATCCCCAACCACTGCCATGACAAGCTGGTTGGGCACATAGCGTTCCTCATAAAATGTCTTTAAAAGATCTAAGTCAGCCTTTTTGACCACCTCCTTGTACCCAATAACCGGGCGCTTGTAGGGATGAACATCATAAGCGGTCTCCTCCAGAAGGTCCCACACTCTAAAGTCAGGCCTATCCTGGTACATATAAATCTCCTCCAGGATGATCTGGCGCTCGGTCTCGATTCTTTTTTCATCAGGAACCAGGTTCATCACCACATCAGCATATCTCCACAATCCTTCATCGAAATTCTCTTTTGGGGTTACTATATAGTAGCAGGTAACGTCATTGCTGGTAAAACCGTAAAAAGTGCCCAGGCTCTGGAAAGATTTTCTGGTTTCAAGCTCCTCCTGCTTTTCGGTTCCACCTCGAAAGATCAGATGCTCGTAGTAATGGGAAAGCCCTGAAAGCTCAGGGGGCTCGGTTCGGCTGCCACCTTTTACGTAGATGCACATGGCGATCAAATCCCTGGAATGGTCCTTCTTGGTCAAAACCATCATTCCGTTATCCAGGGTATGTATCTCCACCGGATCACCGGGCAGGGCATTTGAAACAGAAAAGCTCAAGAAAAAAACAAAAAAGCTTAAGATTATAAGTTTTGAAATTCTGAAAAACACAAAACCTCCTCGGTTGGAAATTAAAATGCAGTTAACTTTCCAGGCTAATATTAAACTCAAAATTTTTGGGGGTGTCAAGTTATATTTGGAGATCCTTGAAAAAGTGGTGTTATCAAATCATAAACTCAAACCAGAAAGGTCAAGTACGAAAGAGTAGGTGAGAAAATAAAATCCCGGGCCAACAAAAATCCGGGGTTGGTAAGGGAATCAAATCATCTCAGCAAAAGCATCTTTTTTGTCTGGGAAAATTCTTCTGTTTTGATTTTATAAAAATAGATTCCGGTGGCAACATCCTCTCCCCTGTGGTCTTTTCCATCCCACAGAACAGAATGAAAACCAGCCTGTTTCTTTGTATCCACCAAGGTTTTTACTTTCTGACCCAGGATATTATAAACTGATAAGTTAACATGATAATTCTCAGGAAGGGCATATTGTATATCAGTGTAAGGATTAAAAGGATTGGGATGGTTCTGAAAAAGGATAAATCGGGTTGGTAGATCAGGGTTTTTTTCTTCCTCAACGCTCACATAAACTGGATCGAAATCAAATTCCAGCTCCTCCGCATCCGAGTCGACAATGGAGATGCCTTCCTGATGATGGATAGTGGTGGACTCGAATTCCAAAGAATCTTCTCCGCTGAATTTCAATCTCACCAAAGCTCCCTCACCGGAGGGGATATATTCCTCATCCAGAACAATAGCAAATACCATCACCGTTTTCTGGTTGTTGTCCACTATAACCTCCTTAAGGGTAAGAGAGCTTAATTTTGTATCGACAAAGGAAAAGGAATCACAAAATACATCATCTCCAAAATCTGCGAACTTCAAAGGTAAGGCAATTGCCCCTAAATCTTTTTGATTATCAAGTTTAAAGGTAATCCAGTCCCCGGACCGGGTTAAGTTTATCTGATTAGACCAGGCTGAAACGTAAAGAATTAGAATCAATAATATCCCCGAAAATAAAGTCCTTTTCATCGCTTTCTCCTCCCTTTTTCGAATATTACTCATAATTTAAACGAAGCAAGAAAAAATTTGTTTACTTCTCAGAGTCCATTAATGAAATTAAAGGAAACTGTCGAAGTCTCCAAATGTCACCCTGAACGAAGTGAAGGGTCTTTTATTTCGTAGGAAATTCGAAGAATGCTTCGCAAACGAGATTCTTCTCCCGCCAAAGGCGGTATCAGAATGACACAACGGGGTGGGCAATAGTCCTTAAATATCTGTGATAAAAGACTAAGCGAAATCAATGATTATCCTTAAGATATAATGTTTTAAACTATTTTAACCGATTAAAAAGAAAAACAAAAAAACATTGACAAAGCTTTTTTGCGTATATATATTTTGAATGAGGAAAAGTAAAGCGGGAATAGCTCAGCTGGCTAGAGCATCACCTTGCCAAGGTGAATGTCGCGGGTTCGAATCCCGTTTCCCGCTCAAATTTTTGTCCGGGGGACAAAAATTCGTTAATGGTTGATCGTTAATAGTTATCAGTGTTTTACCATAAACTATCTACTATAAACCAAAAACTGTCCCCCGCTTATGGCGGGGGACATGGCGGCTTAGCCAAGTGGTAAGGCGGAGGTCTGCAAAACCTCTATACTCCGGTTCGAACCCGGAAGCCGCCTTTTTTTAATAGCTGTTAGTTTTTAGTTAATATTTTCAGCAAAAGAATAAAAGGATGCCACCAAAAAAGGATTTTGCTAAAGCTCTTCATCAAAAGATAAAGAGATTTTTGATTGAAAACTCCGATCCGAAAATAATCAAAAAATACGCTCGTTATTTCAAGGAAGGATACGACGCTTACGGAATTGATCCCAAGAGCTTTCATAAGAAAAGAGATGGTTGGTTTGAGCTCTGCCAAAAAAATCTTTCCACAAAAGAAATAATTGCCTTTTGCGAGGAGCTTGTCAAATCGAAAAAATACGAGGAAAAATCAATTGCCATAGATTTCATCATCAGATTAAAAGAAGACTATAATAAAGCCCTGTTCAATAAAATGGGAAAATGGTTTGAAAAATATGTGGATAACTGGGCTCATAGTGATTGGGCTTGCAGTGATGTCCTTTACCATTTCATCGCAAAAAAAATTATAACTTCAAAAGAGCTTCTGCAATGGACCAAATCCCCCTCCAGATGGAAAAGGAGA
The DNA here is from genome assembly GCA_001304315.1 of candidate division Zixibacteria bacterium SM23_73_2. Classification (GTDB taxonomy): domain Bacteria; phylum Zixibacteria; class MSB-5A5; order MSB-5A5; family SM23-73-2; genus SM23-73-2. Next base: position 25,319 of record LJUW01000001.1, read on the forward strand.
GCAGCTGCTGTGACCATGGTGAAATTAGTATCCAAGCATGGTAAAATAAAAGAAAGCTTGAGTGTGGCAAAAAAGCTCATCCTCGATCCCGAAAGGGTTGTGCATCAGGGAGTGGGCTGGCTTTTGAGGGAGACCTGGAAAAAAGCTCCAAAAGAGATTGAGGATTTTTTATACCAATGGAAAGAAAAAGCACCCCGTCTTATAATACAGTATGCAACAGAGAAGATACCCAAGGAGAAAAGGAAAAGATTCAGGCGTTCTAAATAAATTGGGCGGTGCGGGGTGGACTTTAAACTTTAGACTTTAAACTAAAAACTGCCCCTTTGGGCATATGCCGGAGTGGCGGAACAGGCAGACGCAAGGGACTTAAAATCCCTCGGATATTTATATCCGTCCCGGTTCGATTCCGGGCTCCGGCATAGTTAGTTAATAAGGATGTTTTATGAGGTCTCGACTTCTTCTCAACCACCTTTTGATAGTTGCTTTCCTGATTCCATTTGCTATAATACTTATAATTACATCCTGTGAGGGAGAAGAAAAAATTAAGATGAAGGATTTAGTACCAACAGAAATTCAAGGGTGGAAACAGCAAAGTAAGGTTGAGATTTATGACCGTGAGACGATCTTCGATTACATCAACGGAGCTGGTGAGGTCTATTTATCATATGACTTCCAGAAGCTCTGGGTATTCCGCCTGGTCAAATCTGAGAAACCAAATATCGTCGTTGAGATATTTGATATGGGTTTACCAGAGGATGCCTTCGGTGTATTCAGCCATGCACGCGAATCAGAAGAGATCGGGATTGGCCAGGGCTCAGAACAGAGAGGTGGTCTTCTGTGCTTCTGGAAAGGTAACTTATTTGTTTGCATTTTCTCTGAGGGACAGTCATCAGAAACGAAAAAAGCAGTGCTTGATCTTGCTAGAAAAATCGAGCAAAGAATCAAAGTCACAGGCGAAAAACCAAAGCTTTTAGCCTGTTTACCAGATGAGGATTTACAACAGCAAAGCGTTCGCTATTTCCATCTACACACCTCCCTGAACTATCATTATTACTTAGCTTCTGAAAACATACTGAATCTCAACCCACGAACCGAAGCAGTGCTTGGCAGATACAAACTCAATCAGACCTATCTCCTCTTAGTTCATTATCCAGACCAAAACGATGCAGACAAAGCTTATAGTAATTTCCTTAATTCATATATTCCCGAAGCTAAAGATAAAGGAGTCGCTCAAATAGAAAAAGGCAAATGGGTGAAAGCTGAAAAAGAAGGTGAATTCGTCATAGTAGTCTTTGATGCTCCCACTGAAGCTTATGCCCAAGCTTTAATTCAAGCTGTCAGAGATAAAATATTGAAATTATCCTCAGAAGAGGTGAAAAACAAATGAGTGATTCTCAGAAAAATATTACCCGAAGGGACTTCATTCGCCAGGCTTCCTATGCTACCTTAGCAGTAACCCTGGGTTTATCCGCAGAGGGTTCGGAGAAGATCGAAGTCCCAAAAAAAACAAAAGTGGTTCTAATTAGAGACCCAAAAGTATTAGACAAAAAGGGAATGGTCAATCCCAAAGTGATCCAGAAAATGCTGGATCAAGCCACCTGTTCCCTTTTTGAAAAAGAAGATCCTGTCCAGGCTTGGAAGCTTCTGATAAAACCAAAAGATGTGGTTGGAATAAAAAGCAATGTCTGGGGTCCGCTTCCAACTCCCAAAGAGTTGGAACAGGCTATCAAAAAACGTATGATGGACGCAGGTGTCCTTGAAAAGAATATCGGAATTGACGACCGCGGAGTATTACGCAACAAGATTTTTCTTAACTCAACTGCTCTGGTTAATGTTCGTCCGCTAAGAACTCACCACTGGTCAGGCGTAGGAGGATGTACCAAAAACCACATAATGTTCTCCCCCCATCCTCCAAAATACCATCCTAACTCCTGTGAGGATCTGGCAACAGTATGGGATTTGCCAATAGTAAAAGGCAAGACCAGATTGAATATCTTAGTCTTACTCACACCACTTTTTCACGGAATCGGTCCGCACCATTTCGATTCGACCTATATGTGGGATTATAAAGGCATGTTAGTTGGAACCGACCCGGTTGCACTGGACGCAGTGGGCGTACGTATCTTCCAGGCAAAACGCCTCGCCTTTTTCGGCGAGGATCGTCCTTTAAAACCTCCCCCTCATCACATCGTTTTCGCTGACACCAAGCACAAGCTGGGCACCAGTGATATGAAAAAAATTGAGCTGATTAAGTTAGGGTGGAAAGAAGATATACTGATATAATTTTACTCCCGGAAAAATCGTAATTACACCTTACCTCAATAGTAAATAGTAACCCCACCTTGCCTCAAGGTGGAATTTGAATTTTCAACAGTGGAGTCTGGAGTAACTTCACTAAGCTTTTTTCTGTCGGGAGGTAACTCCCGACAGCACAAATAGTGGCGTCAGGAGTCACCTCCTGACGCTAAAACTTTTTTAGCCAGTTTCTATGGATTGTTTCTTTAACTGTGAACTTTGTGTTATTAATTTAGCAGAGGGATAAACCCTCTGCTACGCGCAGAGGCTTGCCCGTCTCGGGAGCCTTTATGGCTCCGATAACTTGGAGTCTAAGTCGAAACTTCACATCTTGCAGTTTTTTTCAGCTTTCTTTTCAATCTCTTTTTCCTATAACAAAAACTCTCCATTACAAGCCTATAATTATAATCAAAACTCGATTCAATCACCTCCAACGCTTTGTCAACTATTTCCATTGCCTTAGAGTATTCCTTTAACTTATGTTCGTAATACTTTGCCAGTTCATCATATACAAACAACATCTCAGGATAACTATCTTTCAATTCAAGCCAGAATTTAAAAGCTTTCTCATACTCATTCTTTCTTTTATAGCTCCAGGACAGAAATCTACCAACCTTAAAAAGAAGCTCTTTATCTTTCAGAATCGATCTGGCAGATTCAAAACAATAGACCGACTTTTTATAATCTTTAAGATTGAAATAAAGCCTACCCAGACTGAAAAGGTCCAGAGGATCATCCACCCCTGCTTTTTCAGGATCTGAAACCACGGAAGAACATATGCCAAGTAATTCCACCAGAGCTAGGATGTCGTAAAGGTTGTGTTCGAAAATCTTTTTAACAGGCTCAATTTCTCCTCTTAAATACTCAAAATAAATCTGTGGTACTAAATAACTGGGGATGTCGTCCTCCCTTTCGGATTTCAACAGTACCCTCTCCAGGTTTACAAGCCTTAGATCACCCAATCTGAGTTTCCATAATCTTCGCGAGGGATATAAAAGATCAAGGTGTAAAAAGTCCCTTATCTCGAAATCGAACCTGTTGAAAATGAACCTGGTCGACAGGAGGGGAATGTCAAAACATTTGCCATTATAACTTACCAGAAAATCGAATCTCGATAGATCTTTACGCAAACAGAAAAGCAAAGCCCCCTCCTCGTTGAAATCACGCATAAAGTACTGGTTGATCTTGAATTTATCCTTTTCGAAAAAACCTATTCCAACAAGAAATGGATAGGTCCCCACCCCTCCTGAAAGACCGGTTGTTTCTGTATCTATAAAAACAGCTTTGCAGGGATCGAAATTCAAAAGACTCCGGTCAAATGATAACTGGGCTATTGCCTCACCCTGGTAATCCAGGGTTTTTAAAAGTGGTATTTGGCTGTATTTGTAGGATAAATCAAAGATCTTTTCCACCTTCAGGCAGCTACCATAAGAGGTTCGAATTTCAACCCCTTCCAAAAGATCCAATAATTGATTATTAACTTTTTTCTCTTTTATTTTATCTTTTCTTCCAGCAAAGAATCTATCTATCCTGCCAGATCTTTCTTCCAATTCCATATCTTTTCATTTTTTTATTTTGTTTTTTTGGTAATAAATATCTCCAACCAGCTTTGCTGCCTCCTCTATATCCTTTCCCAGATCCTCAACCCGGTGAGCATCCGAGCCTATGGCAACCACTTCTATCCCCTTTTCTTTTACCATATACAATATCTCTTTCGAGGGATAAAACTCATCCTGCCCTTTTCTTTTGGCTGAGGTATTGATCTCAATGCCCACATTGTTTTTTACCAAGGCATCAAGAGCTGGCTCGATAAACTCACGATGGGCAGAAAGAATTTCATTGCCATAGAATTTCAATCCGTATTTTTTGTACCCATCCAGATGGGCCATGCAGTCAAATAACCCGCTTGAGGAAGCCTGAGTGAATACCTTGAAATATTCTTTTATGTATTCCTTTAAAGTCTTTCTTTCAAAATATTGATGTGCTTCCGAAGATGCTGTTATCGCAATATGATCCAGGCAGTGTATCGCACCCAGGACGAAATCCAGATCCAGTTTCGCAAGCTCACTTCTCAAATTCTCCTCAATATGCAGAGCATAATCAACCTCCAAACCTACGTATACCTCAAGCCCGGAGGAGAGATATTTACTTTTCGCTACTTTTACATCATCAATGTATCTTTTTACTACCTCAAAAGATAAAAGCTTTAGTTTTCCATCCACCCTCATAAAATAATCTATCTTTTTTCTTTGGGGATCCGTGTCATAATGGGTGGTGAAACATATCCTTTTCAAGCCTAACTCCAATGCTTTCTGACAGTACTCATCCACGCTTCCGGAAGCATCCTTGGAATAGTCGGGATGCACGTGAAAATCTGAGTATCCGTCAGTTAAACCTTTTAGTTTATCCATGGATTGTTTTCCTTCTCCCATCCGATTGTCGTTGAAGGACCATGTCCGGGTAAAACCTCGGTAACGTCCGGTTTTATAAAAAGCTTTTGTTTGATCGAATTTAAGAGCTTCTCCCAGGAGGCTCCGGGAAGGTCGGTCCTCCCCACCCCTTCGCAGAAAAGGGTATCCCCGGTAAATAGAACATTGTCCGTATATAAACTGATGCTGCCGGGAGTGTGGCCCGGAGTGTGTATAACATCAAGTTTAATTTTACCGAATTCCACTGTATCCCCATCTTTCAACAACAGGTCAGGGTCCGCAAAGCTTCCCTCTCCTCCAGTGAACTGTGAAAGATTGAACATGGGATCGTTCAATATTGAAGCATCTTCTGAGTGGATCAAAACTTTTGCTTTTGTCTTTTCCTTAAGAAGAGTTAATGCTTGAACGTGATCTACATGTCCGTGAGTTAAGATTATGTATCTGATCTTAAGATTCAGTTTCTCGATATTTTCAGCTATCAGATCGAAATCCCCGCCCGGATCGATCACCGCCCCTTCTTTGGTCTGCTCATCTCCCAGGATGTAACAGTTGGTATCCAGTTCACCAACGCTAAGTATTTTTAATATCATAATCTTTATCTGAAAGATTTTTTTTCAACCACAGAGCAGCATCCAAGATATCCTTGGCAACGAAATCCGGTTTTTGATTTGGTTCTTTAGAATCCTTTATCTTCTCCAGCTCTTTTTTGCCATAACCGGTGAGCACCAAAACCGTCTTAGCGAACATCTTTTTGCCCAAAATCACATCCGAGAGCTTATCACCTATAACTACAGAATCAGACAGATTTAATTTGTGTTTTTCTTTGGCTTTTTCTACCAATCCCATCTGAGGCTTTCTGCAGCTGCATCCTTCGTCCGGATGGTGAGGACAGAAATACACATCATCTATCGCAGCATTTTTTTTCTTCAGCTCATCCAGGATAAACCTGTTAACCTCATTCACATCCTCAAGGGTTATAAGACCCCGGTTTATCCCGGATTGATTGGTTATGACAATCAGTTTGTAGCCCAGGCTTTTTAAAATTCTAATTGCATCAACCGATCCAGTGAAAAAACTCACCTGCTGGGTTCTGGATAAAAAATTTCTATCCTCGATTATGGTCCCGTCCCGGTCCAGGAAAACGACTTTCTGGCTGTTTAAAATATCCTCTACCAGCTTATAAACTTCCTCAGGAGTTATTTTATCCATACAATATCTTTTATCCCGGAAGCATTTTTTCTTACCGTGAAGGCTGCAGGGGCTGCACCATTCGTTGGTAGTCACTACCTTATCCATAAGCCCCAGAGGCGAAAAACCCAATTTAGGATGGGTAGGTCCGAAAATAGCTATGGTTGGGACTCCTAAAGCTGATGAGAGATGCATCGGACCGGAATCGTTGGTTATAAAGACCTCGCAACTTTTTATAACCCCGGCTAATCTATTAAAAGGAAAATCCAAAGCGTAAATGACATTTTTCTCCTTCAACGCAGAGCTGATATAAACCAACCTCTCTTTCTCACTCTCATCCCCAACCAGAAGTATCCTCGATCTGTATTTTTTTAGAATCATATTCCCCACATAAGAAAATTTCTCCTTGTCCCATGCCTTGGTTTTCCACCTTGCCTGGGGTGCCATACCCACAAGAATCTCAATGTCTTTTAATCCTTTTTTTCTCAAAAAATCAGATGCAAAATCCCTGTCTTCTCCTGTTAAATGAAATCTTGGCAATCTGTCCTCTATCCCAACATCAATTTCTCTCAGAAGGTCCAGATAACAGTCCACCGTGTGTTTGGATTTGATCTTAAGGAATTTAAAACGAACCATAGAAAACCTTGCGAGCCATCTTTTTTTGTATTTCAATTTTCTTTGAGCGTTAACCAGTTTTCTGATTAAAAAACTTCTTGGGTTGGAGTGAAGGTCTATCAGAAGGTCGAATTTGTAACTTTTCAATTCTCTGATGAACTTCAGAAACCCGTAGAGGTTTTTATGTTTTCCCTCTGAGTCGAACTCAATTACAGAATCGATCAGAGGATTCCAGGAAACAAGGCTTTTATACCTTTTTTTGGTGAGGAAAAAAATCCTCGAATCGGGAAATTCGACCTTTAAGGCTTGAATCACGGGTAAGGTCAGAACAATATCACCGAAGGAGGAAAAACGCACAACCAGTATCTTTTTGACTTCTGGCATAACCAGAAAATATAAACATTATCGAAGAAATAGCAAAGATAAAATTCCTGCCGCTATGCAGTAGTAACCGAAATACTTGAATTTTCCTTTTTTCACCAGATTCAAAAGTAGCTTGATTGCAACATATCCGGATAAAAAAGCAACAAAAGCACCAACCATATAACCGAAAAACTGTTGATTTGTGAACTCTTCTTTGAACAGTTCAAAAATTTTCAAAAAGGTTGCTCCCAATATCGCGGGCAATGCCAGAAGAAATGAGAAGTCAGCTGATTTTTTTGGATCTATTCCCAGAAAAAGACCGGTTCCTATGGTGAAACCCGATCTGGATATTCCCGGTAAAAGAGCACAAGCCTGGGAAAAACCTATTAACAAAGCATCAACCCACTTGATCTTCTCTGATTTTCTTTTTGAAAACTGAGTCGATAAAAGAAAAGCACCGGTGATAATAAGCATCAAAGATGCCAGCAAATGGGAGGTAAAAGCCTTTTCAATCAAATCCTGGAATAAAAGCCCGATCCCGGCTATGGGAATAGTCCCCACAATCAACAACCGCAGAAGTTTTGAGTAATCATCCGTTAAAGGATCTTGTGGGGATGGTGAAGCAAAACCAAACATAGCTTTCACAATACCCCGGATCTCTTTTCTATATATAACCACCACCGACATAAAGGTACCGAAATGCACAAACACCTCGAAGGCGATATTCTCCGATTTTATCTGAAGGATTTTTTCCGCCAAAACCAGATGCCCGCTTGAGGATATGGGGAGAAACTCAGTCAGTCCCTGAACAACTCCCAGGATAACAACCTGTATTAGATCCATAACAGGACAATGCTTTGAATATTTGCAAAAAAAGCCCCAAAAGAATTGGGGCTTTTAAAATACTTTCTATTTTAATAGATGTGGTAACTGAGCCCCAACAAAAAGCCATAGTGCTCATCCATCTGGAACTCCCCAACAAAGTGCCACCCTTCTCTTGCTTGAAGAACAGCTCCCACAGTAGCCCCGACCTCCAGATCGGTATCGGTTCTTTCCTTACCGGATAGCTTGAATGTCTTTCTCTCCGCGCGGATATTCAACCTTCCATAAGGGGAAAGAAGATTACCCGATTCCATAACAAATCCCTTGGAGATAATCATATTTACTCCCCCGGCGAATCTGGTGGGATTCTTCACATCCGCATGTTCCCAGGAAAGCCCCAAGGATAGATCAAAGGGATCATTAACCTCGGTATTCAGAAGATTATATTTTAAATCTCCTCCGACAATTATCCCCACCTCGTCCCTTTCACCGGTTGATTGGAAATCCAAAACGCCGACCTTAACTCCCATATCAAAATGATTGGATATGCCCAGTCTGAATTGACCGAAGGTGGAAATCGCCTCTTCATATACTCCGAGATAAGCGCCTAAATTGAACTCCCCTGGTTCAAATGTTTTAGCGGTGTTGAGTTGACCCAAAAATTGTGCATAGGACAAACCGGGAAAAACACCAAAAAACAAAATTAAAAAAACCAAAAAAGATTTTTTCATAATCTCTCCTCTGAATTTAGATTAAAATAAAATCATTTTGTTTCATTGTCAATTTAAAGTTAGATGTTTTTCTGAACATATACGCTCTCTTGCCGGTGATGAAGAACAAAAAGAAATATCTTCACAATCAAAGATTAAGGGTGACCCCTGCCAGTATGGTGATGAAATCGGTCTCCTTGGTATCCAGCTTTTTCTGCTCGGTCTTTATATAGACGAATCTTCCTTCGGCAAAAACCTCCAGCGGAAATACAGGTATCTTAAAAGACAAACCTCCCACTCCATGAAAACCGATTTTGTTCTCATCCTCTGGAAAGTAAACTGAGGTTTCACCAGCTGAGAATTCATAAAGCATTCGGTGTATTCCAATGCCTGCGCCCACATAAGGTTTCACTATAGGAAAAGAAAAAGAATATTTTGCGGTTGCATTCAAGGATAGATCCCTCACAGTGAGGTTTCCCTGAAAAGGAATTAATTTTCCCAATTCTTCTGAATAGTAAATAATATCCTTTTTCTTCTTCCAAGCATATTCTGCTGAAACTTCCAGGTCAATTATAGGTAAAGTTCCTATTTTAAGATGCACGCCTAAAAGTGGCATCTGTTTTAAGGAAAATCCCGATGTGAATTCAGAAAATTTTTCCAGCCCTGGATTATCATAGTTTCGAATCGTCCCTCCCCTCACTCCCACGCCCAAACCGGTTACCGCACAGGCTTCAGAGCTAAAAAGGAATAAAATGCCTGCCATACTCAAAAGCAAAATCTTTTTCACTTATCCTCCTTTTTATCATCTTATATCTTAGAACATCCTTTTTGGTTTCAAAAAAAGGTTTTTTTAATTCGATCTCAGTTCATGCCGATGAAAGCCAGCATCCTTTTGAATTTATCCTTCTCTCTTCTAAAAGAGAAATAGAACTCAGGATGGCAGAATGTGCATTCTCCGGATATAAAGATATTCTTCTCTTTAACTCCGGCTATTCTCAATTTTTTTAAAAGAGCCTTTTCCAAATTCACTTTAATCCTTTTTTTATCACAGATCAATGTATCCCGGTCAAAAAGCGCTGCCACCCCGCAGGAGACCTCATAACAGCATCCCCTGATATGAGGTCCCATGATCAGCATCAGATCTTGGGGGGCAACCTTAAATTCTTTTTTTACCTTGGATAAAAACTCGGTCAATATTCCCGAAACCAAACCGCGCCAGCCCACGTGCAGAAGCCCCACCATCTTTTTTTCGGGAGCTATCCCGAACAAAGGGATACAATCCGCAACCTGAATGCATAAATAGACGTTCTTTAATTTGGTCAGAAATCCGTCAAAGCAACTTTTTTCTAAAAGTTTCAAGTCATCCTCACTGGAGATTGGCAAAACCTTTCTGGTATGCCTTTGTTTTGGAATTACCAGCTTCGGATATCCGGATCTTTGCTTTTGATCTTTTGTCAAAAGCTCCAAAAGGGTTCTCTGGGGATCACCTTTGTTTTTCAAAATCATCCCGCAGTTCAGGTAACCATACCTATTCAAAAAAGGAAAGCTCAAAAGATAGGTTTTCTTATCTGACAAAATTTCTTTTTGAAAGTTATTTCTCATTCAGAGGACTCAGCTCCCTTTGCTCTCTCCACGCTTATTACCCCCTTTATCCTTTTAATCTTTTTTACGGTTCTGTTTAAATGCCTTACGTTTTTCACCTCGATGGCAAAGGTTCCGTAAGTATAATTGCCCTCATCCTTAACCTCTGCACCCTTGATGTTGGTATCAGAATCCGCTATGACCTTTGTTATCTCGGGCAATATGTTTTTTCTGTCCTCCACCAAAACCTCAAGCTTGATCGGGAAGGATTGATCCCGCTCCACGTCCCATTCCACCTCTACCCTCCTCTCATCGTTAGCCAACATCGACAACGCATTCAGGCAATCGTAGCGGTGAACCGAAATTCCCCGGCCCCGGGTTACGAAACCGATGATCTTTTCCCCGGGTACCGGCTGACAGCAACCAGCAAACCGGAACATCAAATCCTTCATCTTTCCCACTTTTATCCCCCCCCTTCTTTTAGATTTCTCCACAATCTTTTCTATCTTCGAATCTTTCTTTTTGGTTTTATCCTCAGGAAGAATTTTGGATGTCACCTGCCTGATCGAAATGTCCCCCTGACCCAGTGAGGAAAGCAGTCCCTCCGAATCGGAGAAATTCAAACTCATGGCTAAGTCGCTGAGCTGATGCTCGGTCAAAGGCTTGATGTGATTTTTTTTAAGCTCTCTTTCCAACATCTCCTTACCCAATTTCAAGCTCTGCTCGAACTCCACCTGTTTCAGCCAATGCCTGATTTTACTTCTTGCCCTTGAAGTTCTCACGACCTTGAGCCAATCCCGGCTGGGTGTCTTTTGGGGGGAAGTGAGGATCTGAACCTCATCCCCGCTTCGCAGAACAGTGCTTAGAGGTGTCAGTTTTCCGTTTACCTTTGCTCCCACGCAGCGGTTCCCCACCTCGGAGTGTATCGCATATGCGAAATCCAAAGTGGTGGAGCCCCTGGGAAGATGTTTTATCTCCCCCCCGGGAGTGAACACGAAGATGTCCTCCTGGAAAAGGTCGATTTTAAGATATTCCAGAAATTCGTGGGGGTTTCTCAAATCCTTCTGCCATTCCAAAACCTCCCTCAGCCAGATCATCTGCTTGTCCTCCTTGTCCGGCTTGATCTTTCCCTCTTTGTAAAGCCAGTGTGCAGCTATTCCATGCTCAGCGGTTCGATGCATGGTCTGAGTCCTGATCTGAATCTCCACCGGCCTCCCCTCAGGCCCGATCACCGTAGTATGAAGGGATTGATACATGTTGCTTTTAGGGGTAGCGATGTAATCGCGAAACCTGTTAACTATGGGGGCCCACAGACTGTGAATAATCCCCAGAGTTTGATAGCACTCGATCTCAGTATCCACGATCACTCTCAATGCCACCAGATCGAATATCTCCTCCAGAGGTTTTTGCTGAAGCTTCATCTTACGGTAGATGCTGTAGAGGTGTTTGGTCCTCCCTGATATTTTCACCTTTATGCCAGCTTTTGTAAGTTCCTTTTTCAAAGGTGTAGCTGCCTTTTGGATGGCTTTTTCTCTTTGAATTTCCCTTTGGCTTAATAAATTCTCCAGCATCTCAAATGCCTGGTAGTCAAGATATTTAAGGGAGAGATCCTCCAGCTCAGCCTTGATTTTAGCCATCCCGAAACGATGGGCCAACGGCGCATATATTTCCAAGGTCTCCTGGGAGATTTTCTTTTGCCTTTTTACCTCCAGAGGCTCCAAAGTCCTCATATTGTGCAGCCTGTCAGCTAATTTTATCAAGATCACCCGGATATCTTTGGCCATAGAGAGAAGCATCTTCCGGTAATATTCCACCTGCTGCTCCTCGGTGCTTTTCAATTCCATCTCCCCTATCTTGGTAACTCCGTCCACCAAAAGGGCAATTCCTTGGTCGAATTCGTCCTTTATCTGCTCAAGTGTTATCTCGGTTTCCTCAACCACGTCGTGAATCATTCCTGCAGTAATCGTGGCTGAATCGAGATGCTGCTCCGCCAAGATGAAGGCAACGTTAAGGCAGTGCTCAATATAAGGATCTCCTGATTCCCGGAACTGTCCCCGGTGTGCTTTATCCGAGAATTCGTACGCCTTTCTTAAAAGTGGAATGTCAACGTTGGCGTTAAAAGATTCTATTCTGATTATGAATTCAGCTAAATTCATCTTTTTCTCTTTAAAACCTGAGCAGCTTTTTGAAAAACTGCTTCCTCGTTGATTTTCTCCATACAATCGTAATGGGGGCATTTTTTAAGCCTGCATTTAAGACAGGGACCCAGAGGAGGTAAAAGAACTTCGCTCTCGTTTCCCAAAGGACCCCATCTTTTGGCAGAAGCGACGAAAACAGGTGAGAACAGTGCCACCACCGGAGTTCCCAACGCCCTGGCTATGTGCATGGGACCGGTGGAAGACGATATCAGAAGATCCGCGCGATTCAAAACCGCTGCCAGCTTTCTCAGATCCGTTTTTCCCACCAGGCTCAAAGGCTTTATTTTCATCTGGGAATTCAATCTCATCTCCAAGATTTTCTCCTTTTCCTCGCCGGTGATTATGATTTTGGCTTTTAGTCTTCCAATGATATTATCGGCAACTTTCCCGTACTTCTCTGGAGGGTAATTCAGGCTCGAATTTCCGCTTCCGGGATGAACTATCACCACCACGTCTTCTTTTCTAATACCCAAATTCAAAAACTCTGATTCAGCCCACTTTTTCTCCGATTCTTTTAAGAATATTTTGGGATGTACTTTTTTAAAGGAGACTCCAAGAGGTGAAAGCATTTCCAGATTATATTCCAGCTCGTGCTTTTCCACGGTCTTTCGATGCTGGTATACTTTGTAATTGAAAAATATCTGGTAGGCTCGGTAAGCAGTTCCAATTCTGACCCTTATCCTTGACAAAAAAAGCAACAGTGCCAAAGGCAAAGTTGGGTGAATCAGTACCGCCGTATCAAATCTTTTATCCTTTAAAAATTTCCTGAATTTGAAAAAACTTCTCAATCCTTTATATTCGTAACAGATAACCCCATCCACGAAAGGATTGTTCTCCAGGACATCTCTGGCATAGGGTGAGACCAAAAAAGTAATCCTGGTATGGGGATATACCTGTTTTATTGCCTCAGCTAAAGGAAGGGATAAAATCAGATCACCGATTCTGTCAGTACGGACTAAAAGAATTTTTTCCGTGCCTTTAAGTTTTGCTTTCCTCATGTTCTCCGATCAGGTCAAAGATGACAAAAGGTTTCTACTGAAAAACCGTGGTAAAATATAAGACCATTTTATCCAGTTTTATTATGTATCTTTTTCAATTGAAAGATATCAAATATCTCCTTACCAATCAAGACAAATCTTGTGGTAAAATACTAACCTTTGATCCTCTGAAGATCCCAGAGCTTTGTGTATTTGATGAAAACTTGGAAAGAGGATAAAACTGCGAGGAGAAAACCGTGTGTTCCGTCCAAAAATCCTTTTTTCAAAAAAAACCTTTTAAAGAAAACACCTAAAGGATGAAACACCAAATCCCAAAAAACTACTTTTCTTTTCTCTTGGAAAAGCTGTTTTGCGCTCAAGGTGGTGTAGAAATCCAATTTGGAAAGGTAACTATTTATATCCGGATCAGTATAATGTAGCATAGGATTTTTAAGATAATCCAATCTTCCGGAAACTTTCACTTTTTCGTGAACCAAAGCCTGATCGAATCTACCTTTAGTTTTTTTAAAAAGCCTTAAAACGTAATCCGGATACCAGCCAGAATGATTCATCCACCTGCCCAGGAAGTTCGATCTTCTGGGAATATAAAAACCATCGCATCCCTGGTCTTTTTTTATAGCTTTCGAAATCTCACTTTTTAATTCGGGGGGTATCACCTCATCGCAATCAATTGAAAGTATCCACTCAAAACTTGCTTTTTGACGAGCGAATTCTTTCTTTTTGCCAAAACCCTCCCATTTAACATCATATATTTTATCGGTGAAATTCGATGCGATCCTCTTGGTGTCATCCTGGCTGTAGGAATCGACCACCACGATCTCATCGGTCCAGGTTAAACTCTCAAGACATCGAAAAAGACAATCCTGTGAATTATATACTATCACCACTGCGGAGATCTTATCCATTTTCTATACCCTTATCTTTCAGCACCTGATGGTAAACCTCCTCGGTCCGGGAAGCGAAATCGTCGAGATTGTATTTTTTCTCCACCATCTTCCTGCCCGCCCTGCCGTAATCTTTTCTTTCGGTTTCATTCTCCGTTAATTCAAGGATTGCTCTTCCCAAAGCCGTTTCATCTTCTGGAGGAACTAAAATTCCACTTTTTCTATCTTCAACCATCTCAGGAATTGCATTAACCCTGGTTCCCACCACCGGTTTTCCCATTGCCATATATTCTAAAGCCACCCTGCAAACCATCTCCGAACCAACCGAAGAAATCACCCCGATGTCGAAAAGAGAGATGATTCCTCTTACATCCTCCACTTTGCCAACCAGGATAAAATTATCCGACATACCTAATCTGTGGATGATGTTTTCCAAAAAATTAAACTTTATCTGAGCATTCTCTCCAGCGATTAAGAATTTTATTTTCTTTGAAGAATTTTTTAAAACGTGGGAAGCGGCTTTTATAAAATACTCGTGTCCTTTTACCGGCGAAAGCCTCCCCACTATCCCCACGACCACACAATCGTCATCCAGTTTTAGCTTATCTTTCCATTTTTTACTTTTGGGTTGAGGGGAAAAGAACTCTTTGTCTATGCCCGGAGCAATTGTTTTCACCTTCTCTTTGGGAATTTTGAGATCATACAGGTAGCTTTCCTTTAAAACCTCAGAGGTAATTATGATCTTGTCGGTTAAGCTGTTATTAAGATATCTATTGAAAAAATTGTTTTTAGGATTTCTGACATCCCCTCTGGTCCTTATCACCCCAACTTTCTTTTTACCCAGATAAGATAAAAGGGAGGATAAAAGATGGGTTTCGGAGCGATGGGCGTTTATCACATCTATCTTCTCTTTCTCTAAAAGTTCAGCTAACCTTTTTAAATTATAAACGAAAGTAAATGGTTCGACTTTGGAAAGCCACAGCTTAAAATAGGTTTCAAGACCCAACTTTTGAGCCTCCGTTGCCGGGGGGCTTCCCGGATCACCACCAACTATGATCCTGTGTCCCCTTCTCTTTAAAGCACAGGATAAGGTAACCGCATACCAGGCACAGGCGTTATACCATCTCACGTTAACCAGTTCTAAAATCGTAAGCTTTTTTAAGCTTTCTTTCATCAAGGTTATCTTTTAAGAACTCCTCCAGCTTTTCTTTCACGGAATCAACCTGAATCGAATCCAGGCAGCTCGGCTCTTTGCACCTGTGCTTAATCCTCTCACAATCCTTGCACAGACTCTCAGCCTGAATCCACCTGTGTCTTCTTTCATCCGGATAAGTCCAGCTGATATGACTGTTAGGTCCAAAGATGGTCAAGGTTGGAGTATCCACCGCAACCGCAACGTGTTTGGTTCCGTTATCGTTGCCCAGATGCAGGTCGCATCTTTGGAGTATGGCTCCCAGCTCCTGCAAGGTTGGGGTGAGAGGAGAAATTGTAAGTTCACTTTTTGAAAGGTGGTTCAGCCTATCAACAACCGTCCTCTCTCCTGGTCCCCAGACCAAGATTATCTTGACTTTATATTTTGAAACCAGAAAATCACAAACCGAAGCATACCTTTCCAAACTCCAGCGGTTGAAATCACGTCTGGAGGTAGGTGAAACAGAAATCACCAAATCGGTTTGTCCGATGTCTTTCTTTTTGAAAAAATCTTTTGCGAAATTCTTGGCTTTATCCGAAAGGAAAAAATCCAAGGAAACGTCGGTGGTCCTGATGCCCAATACCTCCAATCCGTCCAATCTCGATTGCGCAGCATATCTTGGGCTTTGATCCTTTTTCATTTTCAAATTATAGAGATGACTTCTGACCCCAAGATCCGGACCTAACCTGTGGGAAGCACCGCTTGAAAAACAAATCCAGGCTGACCGGGGATTCCCGAAGAAATCTATTGCCAAATCAAAAGACCTTCTCCTGATATTATGGATTTGCTTGAGCATATAAAAAGGATCTTTGTATCTTTCCTTATCAAAAACGATCAGCTCATCAAGGTTAGGATTTCCCCAGAGCAATGATTCTGATTCTTTTTCCGTTAGGAAAGCTATATGACTTTCGGGAAATCTCATTCTTAGAGCTCTCAAGGCCGGGGTGCACATCATAACATCCCCCACTCTCCTTAGCTGGGTTACCAGAATTCTGTCAGGATTGATCATAAGACCTTGAATAAATACTTCTTCGCGTAGGGGCGGAGTTCAACTCCGCCCTAACAGTTCTCTCTTAAAGGGATTGTTCAATATATACCTTTTTTTCTCAAGATAATCTTTTTCATTTCTAATTACATGATCGTAAAAACTTCTTTGCCAGAATTTCTCAGGTGCGTTAAGTTTATTTCTGAAATCTTTTGTAATCAAAGATTTGAAATATTGAATAATAGCTGACAAGCTGATTCTTTTAGTTCGATTCAAGATAATTATCAGGTGGATATGATCAGGTATAATTGCAAAACAATCAACTAAAAATTTATATCTATTTTCAAGATCGACTATTTGTCTGGTAATGATTTTTTTTGCCTTTTCAGTCTCGAAATATTTACTCTTTCTCTTACAATTTATTGTAACGAAATAATACCCCTCTTTTGTATAATCAAAATCCTTTAACCTGAGCGAATTCTTTCTTCTTCTAATCTTACTTATGCACATTAATTAAAATCAATAGTTGGGTGGAGTTAAGCTCCACCCCTACGCTTTTATTTGCTGATTATTTTCATTCATTATATTAAAATCTACAACTTAAACTGCATCTGATAAAGATTTTTGTACAGACCCTCCCTCTGGATTAGGTCCAGGTGATCTCCCATCTGAACTATTTTACCTTTATCCATTACAACTATCTTATCTGCGTTCTTAACCGTGGACAAACGATGGGCGATGACAAAGGTGGTTCTGTCCTTTATCAACCTGTCGATCGCCTCCTGAACCAACTTCTCCGATTCCGAGTCTAAAGCCGAGGTGGCTTCGTCGAAAATCAAAATCTGAGGGTCTTTGAAAATCGCCCGGGCAATAGCCAATCTCTGCCGCTCTCCACCTGAAAGCTTGACCCCTCTGTCTCCAATCAAGGTTTGATAACCATCGGACATTCTCAAAATAAAGTCATGAGCGTTAGCTGTCTTAGCTGCTGAATGAACCTTTTCGTTCTCTGCCCCGTTATAACCATATGCGATATTGTTCCAAACCGTGTCGTTGAAGAGAATGGTCTCCTGGGTAACGATTCCCAGGTTATTGCGAAGCGAGATTATATCCAACAGCTTTAAATCCACACCATCGATCTTTATTCCGCCCCTGGTCGGATCGTAAAATCTTGCCAGAAGATCCACCAGGGTCGATTTACCCGCACCGGAGGGACCAACTAAAGCTATGATCTCTCCATTTTTCACCTCCAGGTTAATCCGGTGTAAAACCTCCTTTTTGCCATCATAGGAAAAGCAAACATCTGTGAATTCGATTTTATTTTTGAATCCATCCAGGAAAATTGGACGGGGAGGTGATTTGATTTTTGGCTCGGTATCCAGAATATCAAAAATCCTCTTTGCCGCAGCCAAACCCTGCTGTATCTCTATATTGGTCTGGGAAACCTTTTTTATCGGATCCATAAGTGAAAACATGGCAAAGAGAAAAAGGAAGAACCTCTCCGGCGTTACCCCCCCTCCCTCCAGAATGCTTTTTCCTCCAAACCAGAGGATCAAAACCCCAACCACAACACCCAGGTATTCAGTTAAAGGAGGTCCCAGAGAGCCTATCCTTATTAGCTTCACCATAGTCTTGAAGTAATCCTTGGTCGCATCCATGAATTTCTTTATCTCGAATCTCTCCATGGCAAAAGCCTTCACCACCCTTATTCCTGAGACCGTCTCCTGAAGTACCGAGGTCATAGTCCCCATTTTTGTCTGGACCAGAATGCTTTTGACCCTGAGTTTCATCGCCAGCTTGTTTATCAAAAAAAGGCTGGGAGGCAGAACAACAAAAGCCAGAAGTGCAAGTTTCCAAGCTGCCCAGAATACTAAAAATAAAAATACCAGAACCAGAAAACTCTGTCTTAAAAGCATGGCGAATCCGTTACCCACTGCACCTCTTACCAGGTTAATGTCGTTGGTTATCCTGGAGATCAAAACTCCGGTTTTCTTTCCATGAAAAAACTCCAGAGGTAGATTATGGTAATGGGAGTAAAGCCTGTTTCTTATGTCCATAATTACCCCCTCTTCTGCTTTAACTACCAAAAAACTTTGACAATACCAGAAGACATTTTTAAAGAAGAACACGATTAATATAATGATACACAATCTTTTAAGTGTATCCACTTTAGTACTTCCTTTAAGGATACTGTCAGCTTTATCCTCAAGATATTTTGGAAGCAGAACCACCAAGCTTTCCGATTCTTTAGAGATCGGATCTTTTCCTTCGGTTTGTCTCTGGTCAATCACTTCCTTTTCAGGATAAAAAACCACCTTGGTAAAAGGCACGATCATAGTAACCGAGAATCCGCTCATCCCCGCATACAAAGCCATAAATAATATGGCGGGAATAAGATATCTCAAATGGGGCTTAAGAAATTTTAAGAGTCTAAAATAGAGCTTCATTTGATACTTCTCAATTTAGATTAAACCTTTCCCCTTCCCTCTCCTTTATAAGGAGAGGGTACTGGTGAGGTTTTATCAAAAAGATCTCTGAAGGATTTAAAGTTTTTATCCTCGTTGGGCAAAGATATAACAAAATCGTGCAACTTTTCTTTTACCCTTTCAACCGAAACCTCCCCCTCCTCACCCACGATGATTTTATGTTTTTCTCCCCAGGGCCCGTACTTAACCGGATCGGAATCGAGGAAAATCGCAAAAGTTGGAGTTCCAACCGCAGCTGAGAGATGCATCACCCCTGAGTCCGAGGAGATGAAAAGATCTGTCCTTCTAATCAGAGCTGCTAAGGTCGGCAAGGGAAAAAGATCAGCTAAAATGATATTTCCCCCCAGTATCAAATCTTTAACTAAAGCTTTCTCCTCGGGTCCCCAGATGAGAATAACCTTAAAGTTAAACTCTTTAACCAAAAAGTCTGCCAACCTAAAAAAGTTTTGCCCTCCCCACCTTTTCTTACCTCTTCCACCCAGATTAATACCCACAAGAAAATCTTTATCATTTACACCCTTACCAGCCAGATAATCCAGAACAAGCTTTTCGCTATCAACTGAAATATCCACCGACAACTGGTGGATGGGAACCTCTCCGAAAAGAAAACGCAAAAGTTCCAAATGCATATCCACCGCATGTTTTGGCTCCTTTTTTATGGGAGCCTCGATATTTAAGAAATTCTCGGAGCCTTCCTTTTTATACCCCACTCTGTATTTCGCTCCACTCAAGGCTGTGTACAGAAAATTGTTTGCTGAGATCTGATTCTCATCTGATAGATCGAAACACAGATCGAATTTCTCCTCTCTGATCATATTTACCATCTTCAGTAAAGAAAAAGGCCAGAATATATACCTCTTCTTATTAACTGCAAATATCCCCTCCACCACCGAATAATTGGAAAAAAGCTCTCCGAAGGTTTTGGAGGCAAGGTAAAAGATTCTGGCTTGGGGGAACAGGTCCTTCAAAGCCCAAAGAAACGGGGTGGTCAAAATCAGATTCCCGATCCTTTCATCCTGGCGAACAACCAGTATTTTCTTTATCTTGGATAAATCGATATCCTCTTTTTGTTTTGGACTACTCTTCAGAAAAAATCCTGCGAGTCTGAAAAAAAATCTCTTAACTTTTCTTTCGAAGTATTTCAGCATAAGTCTTTTAAATCCTATTAATAAATAAGTTTAATATACCAGATTTAAGTTGTCAATAGATTTTAACTTTCGAGACTGGAAGGGAGCTCTATCTTAAATCTTTTATCCTCTAAATCCAGATTGAACTTCAATTTTTTGAATCTTACGTCTACCTCAAGACCGGACAAAGATTTTATCCTTATCCTCTCTGGATAGTTGAAATCACCGAACCTATCGTGCCTCTCATATCTTATCAGGAAAGACTTTTGATCTTTCCTTTTGATCCAGAAGCTTTTTTTCAGCAAGGCTTTATTCTGGTCAATCCAGAATTTTTTAATCCACTCATCCTCCTCCAAAATGTAAACCAGATATCTTCCCTCGGATTTTAAAAATCGGGTTTTTGGATCAGCCAGACCTGTTTTTCCAACGATAAAATAAAGCAAGGTTTTTAAATCGATTTCCCATTCCCAGTTTTCCCTTAAAAGCAAGCTGTCGTATGAACCCGAATAAATTTGATTCTCATCCGGGCGAAAATAGATAAGGCTGTCGTTTCTGAAAACGAGTTTAATAAAATTTATACCCAGCCTGGATTTTAAATAGATGGCAAATTTGTCAGGTTTTTTGTGTAACAATTCTATGTTGGTTGAAAAACTATCTTTCTTTTCTTTGAACTCCACAGAAAATCTGGAGGCAAAGGTTTTAAGGTTTTCCTCATAGAAACAGGCTTTTTTTAAAACTTCCTCAGGATTTAACTTTTTAGGCAAGCTAATTTTTTTTGCTGGAAAGCAGCTCAGAAAAACTGAGAAGATTAAAAGAATTAAAGCATGTTTATAAAAAAGATTGCTCATTTTTAAACTCAAATGGAGTGTAAAGATTCGGTTTAGGCGAAGATATTTTTGGCATTAAGTTCTAAAATAAAAACCTTTGATTCCTATCTAAAAAAATCTTGCTAAATCCATCCCGGCAAAAATGATGCTGAAAAAGGAGACGAAAGGACCTATGAAAATCCAGAAAAAGTTAATTCTCAACATCCAGCTCATCATGACCAGAAATATCAAAAGGAAAGGGCCGAATCTCTCCAGCTGCAAAATCTGGGGTTCATATTCCTGTGGAAGCATTCCCATAAGTATCTTTGAGCCATCCAGAGGAGGAATGGGCAATAAATTGAATATGGCTAAAGCAATATTTATAACCAGTCCGAATACCAACATGTAGAAAAAAATGGTCAGGAAAGATGTCTTTGGATCCACCCCAGCTACAAATGGGCTTAAAAATCTTATGATAATGCCGCAGCCTAAAGCACATAAGATGTTCGATCCTGGTCCAGCCAAGGAGACCCACATCATATCTTTTCTCGGGTTTCTGAAATTAAAAGGATTGACCGGAACGGGTTTGGCCCAGCCGAAATGGACTATAAAAAGCATAAGGGTGCCAATGGGATCGAGATGGGAGAGGGGATTCAAGGTTAACCTTCCAGCATACTTGGCAGTCGGATCGCCCAATCGGTTTGCCACCCATCCATGGGCAAACTCATGCACCGTTATGGCGAAAAGAATCGGTGGTGCCCAGATTAAAATTCCTGCTAAAGTATCCATCTTAAAGTTTCTTGCTATTCTAAAAACACACTACCTTTTAGATACGAATCCATTCTCAGGAATGTAAAACCTCCACTTTTTATCCTTTCCTTCATTTATACCGATTCGAGAAGCAGAAACTATTCTATCAGTTTTATCTTCTCTATCCTCCACCCAGATAAGATCAGAACAGAGATCAGCTCCATTCAAACTTTTATCTAATCCAAAGGCTATGCATAGCTTTCCCGGACCATTGGTGAGATTTTCAATCTTTTTTGTTTTTCTTCTTTTAATCATCAAATCAACCCCCTCCTTCGGCTCCACTGCTCTGATCAGAACAGCAGCAGGGAATCCCGCTTTTTCAGTGACGAAATTGAGACAGTAATACATACCGTAGGTTAGATAGATATAGGTGAATCCGGGCTTGCCGAACATCAACCGGGTGCGCGGTGTTAATCCCCGGTAAGCATGGGAAGCCGGATCGTTTTTCCCGATATATGCTTCTGTTTCCACGATCTTCCCCGAAACTAACCTTCTCCCCTTTTTCACCACAAGATATTTTCCCAAAAGCTCTTTAGCCACCCTTAAAGTTGGTCTTTCAAAAAAACTTCTTCTCAGCTTCTTGCCCATAAAAGCTATTTACCTTTCAGGCGATCCAGAACATACTCTATCCTGTTTAAAACAAAAGGATGAGTCTCTTTTTTCTTTATGTTAACCACAGCCACCATTCCCACAGGGTCTTCTATTTCTCCCAAAGCCTCAACTGCAAATGCCCTGGTTGACCAATCAGGATGATTTAACTTGTTCATCAAAGGTTCCACAGCTTTCTGTTTTTTTATTTTCCCCAAAGCTACTATGGAAAGGTTCCTGACGAAATCGTTTTCATCACTTAAAAGTGAAATCAGAGTATCAAAAGCTGAATCACCCATCTCAGATAAGGATATGCAGGCTGTCATTCTAACCGAGTAGTGAGGATCCTTTAAGGCAGAGACCAATGGTGATATTCCTCTTTTGTCCTTTAATTCTCCCAGGGCAACTGAGGCACATTTTCTAACCGTTTCAACGGAATCATAAAGCATAACGATAATCTCTTCGGTTATGGTAGTATCCCCGATTTTCCCCAATGCAGAACAAGCTCCCCCTCTTACGCTATGGGTGGGATGAGTCAATTGCTTAGCCAGAGGCAAAACTGCCCTTTTGTCTTTGATCTTTCCCAAGGTTCTGGCAGTTGCCCTCAGACGAAATTCATCCTCGGATTTCAGAGATTCGATCAGAGGTAAAACCGCAGGTTCACCGATCTCGGATAATATGTCAACTAAAGTAAGTATCTCCCGGGCATCCTGGGTATCCAGTTTTTCAACCAGATATGGAACCGCTAATCCACCCATCTGTATCAATTTCTCCTTGGCTGGACCCTCTTCCTCTCTGAACATCACCATCCCGGAGGAAGCCTTGATGAAAAGGCTGTTCACTTCATCTTTTACCCGCTGTGCAAAGGCTGAACACCAGAAACACTGAAAAACCATGAATAAGAAAATAAACACTGAAAAAAACTTTCTCATCCTTTACCTCTTAACTTCATCTTTTTCTATTTTAAATTTTGAATTTTTCTTTTTTAATTTTTAATTTTAAAAAACTCCCCGTCAATTCCCGCTCCCCATTTGGAGGGAATAACCCACCAGGTGCTGTCCTTCCCATTACCAGCATACCAATCTTTACCTGAAAGATCCAAAAAAAGACCAACTGAACCATAATCCCTTCTGGGATTACCATAACCCTGGGTGTTGTGGGTTCTTTTAACCGTGTAGCTATCGTCACCCTTATCATCTATTATAATGCCGATGCCGTTGGCAGATCCGGCACCCTGGGATAGATCGTAGGCACTGTAGGAATCGTCCCCGGATTTATCCAGCAGGATTCCTAAAGCCAGATCATGACCGCACCCCTGGGATACGCCTTTGGAGATATACACATCATCACCATTCTCATCGATCAAAACCCCCAGGGTCATGTGAGTTCCCGCACCCTGAGCATACTGAAAGGAGACGTATTTATCGTTGCCCCAACAATCAACCAAAGCCCCCAAAGCCCACCAGTAGGATGAGCCCTGTCCGAAGATGTCTGAGATGTATGTGTCATTGCCAGAATAATCGAACAAAAATCCTATTCCACCGGACATCAAAGGTCTTAGCCCGTACGAAAATCCCTGAGATAAGCTCAGGTAATGATCCTCATACCTTAATATATCTTTATATTTGTTACCAGCAGAATAGCTATCATTTCCAGAGGAATCAATAAGAGAGCCAAAGCCAGAGACAAAGGCAAATCCCTGAGCAAACAAAGCCCCGGAATACTGATCATTGCCCTTCACATCAGATAATACTCCGATTCCAAAAGAGCCAGCACCCTGGGTGAAGGTATCCCCGAAATATTTATCATGCCCACCCTGATCCAGAAGAATCCCCACACCGAAAAGACCTGAGCCCAAAGAGAAATTCGATGCCTGGTAATTATCGTCTCCAGATCTGTCCCACAGAATTCCCACCCCGAAAAATCCAGAGCCCAAATTATAAAAATCTTTTGTTTTGTACTGATCGTCTCCTCCCAGATCTATAAGCACGGAGAGATTCGCTTTTTCGCTTGATGAGAAACTGTACTCATCATCCCCTCCCAGATCAATTATAATAGCATAAGAGCCATTATATCGATTGGGAACCTTGTTGCCCACGTAAATATCACCATAAGAGCTTTTCAAAGATAAAAGCACATCTTTTTTTATCATCATCGGGTCAGTAATTTTTATATCTTTCACCAGAGCAAAAGCCCTCTGGGTGGCACCAGATAAAATCATCCCAGCATTCAAAATCTTTTCAAGCTTAACCTTCTTTAAAGTCGGAATCATCTCCCTGGAAATCTCCTCCTCGTACTTCTCCTCGAAATCCAACTGCTCAGCTGATTTGAACTCATCCTCCACGTCATCCTGAAGAAGTATGGGGAAATTCTCTTTCAAGAACTCAAGCTCCTCTTTTGACAAATATTCAAGTGCTGAAGCAAGTTCTTTTCTGGCATCAATCATAGCTGAGAGTATTAAAGCCAGAGTCCTTCTTAAATCCCTTGGAAGGTATTTGGCTTTTTTAAAAGCTTCCTTTTGATCTTTACTCAACTTGCTTTCTGTTTTTTCAAGAAAAGCTAAAATCGCATCCTCAAGCTCCATTGGCTGTACTTTCACTGTTTCTGAATCGAAATGGTAACCAAGTGAAGCTATATGATGATTTAGCAAACTGGTTAAAGAGCTCTGGTAGGAAAGCAGCTCAGCTCCCAGACTCTCGCTGTATTCTGTAGTGGAAAGTGGATTTTGCATCAGGTGATTTATTATATCCAGCCTGAAAGAATCGATATCCAGATAATCAGCCCTTAAAACCAGATCGCTTTGGTTCATATTGATGCACTTCAAGGCTTGATCCAGAGCATAGGATCTTAATGAGTCAGCATCCAAACTAAAATCGACCGTTTCTGCTTCAGGAGTTTGCGCAAAGGTGTGGTTTAAAGAAAAAGTAACAAAAATAAAAATAATCGAAAAAATAAAAAAATTTATTTTCATCCAGTAAAACCTCCTTTAATAACCAAATTCAGACTTGTTTTTATGAGAACTCTTCGTCTTTTTTCTTTTTCTGAGTTACCTTCAAAACCACTATGCTTACCTCATATAATATGTAAAGCGGTCCTGCAAGCATGATCTGAGAGAAAAGATCCGGAGGAGTAAGAAAGGAAGCTAAAATCAAAATACCAACGATGGCATATTTTCTTCCCTTAACTAAGGTCTGAGGGCCGATTAAACCTATTCTCCCTAAAAAGTAAGATATCACCGGCAACTCAAATACCGCCCCGAAAGCCAGGGTCATATAGGATACGAAGCTCACGTATGAGCTTATTTTTATCATAGGCGAAAGCTTCTCGGTTCCGAATCCCAAAAGGAATTTTATCCCCAGGGGGAGAACTAAAAAGAAACAGAAGCAGGCTCCTATTAAAAAAAAGATGGTGGATGATATCACCACCGGAATAACCAGCTTGATCTCCTTTACAAAAAGACCGGGTACAACGAACTGCCACAGATGATAGAAGATGACCGGAACGCTCAAGATGATTCCCACGATTATGGACATCTTTATTCTTATGGCAAAAGCCTCGGTGGGATCCATAAAAAAAAGTTGTTCAACCGGACGAGCGATGAAATCTATTATCCTGTCTGAGAAAAAATAAGCTGCTATGGAGAAGACCAGAATGAAGATCAAACATCTGATGATCCTTTTTCTCAGCTCCTCCAGATGCTCTATAAATGACATCTCCTTTGGTTCTTTTTCCGCCATTTAATTAATTTTATTTCACAACCTATCCACCGAAGGTGGATCCGCCTCAGGTGGAAAGGTTACATCTGCCAAAATACTTATATCGACTCACCAACTACTACGAACCTAAAAGTCCCTTCAGCTCGTTCATGAACTCGTTTATATCCTTGAACTTGTGATAGACCGAGGCGAACCTCACGTAAGCCACCTCATCGGTCTGTTTGAGCTTTCCCATTACCACTTTGCCGATCTCCTTGCTGGTAACTTCCTTCTTGGACAAAGTCTGAAGCTCCTCCTCTATCTCCTCCAC
This sequence comes from candidate division Zixibacteria bacterium SM23_73_2, assembly GCA_001304315.1. Lineage (GTDB taxonomy): Bacteria > Zixibacteria > MSB-5A5 > MSB-5A5 > SM23-73-2 > SM23-73-2. The sequence continues at coordinate 51,419 of LJUW01000001.1, forward strand.
TAAAGCTGCTATCTTTTTGGCTGAGATTGGCCTTTTGTTGCAAGCTAATTCTATCCCCCTTTGAAGTTTCTGCCTATCGAACGGCTCCCTTCTACCGTCGTTTTTAACTATGGTCAGGGATACGTTCTCGATGTACTCATAAGTGGTGAACCTTTTTGCGCAGGAAGAGCATTCCCTTCTTCTCCTCACCGACCTTCCGTCAGCTGAAGGGCGGGAATCCACCACCCGATCCTCCTCATGTCCGCAATAAGGACATCTCATATTCTATCCCTCCTTATACCCTTTCTTTTTTTCCAGAACTTTTATCTTCACTCCGGCCTGCCTTAACATTTCCTCTGAAAACTTATCAGGATAACTATCCCGAATGACTATTTCGTTAATCCCCGAATTTATTATCAATTTACTGCAAAGTACACAGGGATGGGTGGTGGAATACATGATCGAATCCTTTATGTTCACCCCGAACATAGCTGCCTGGGCAATGGCGTTCTGCTCGGCATGAACTGCCCGGCAGAGCTCATGGCGCTCGCCGGAGGGAATCTTCAACTTCTCCCTTAGACATCCAATGTCCAGACAGTGGGGAAGGCCTTTGGGAGCTCCGTTGTATCCGGTGGTTAATATCTTTTTATCCTTGACTATCACCGCTCCCACCTGGCGGCGTAAACAGGTTGAGCGGGTGGCTGCCAGCTCTGCCAAACCCATAAAGTACTCATCCCAGGAAGGGCGCTTTCGCTTAGATTCCTTTTTTTTAATCCTCGATTTATCCCTTGTGCTCAAGTTTTATCCTATCACCTACCTTTGCCAAAAGAAGCTTTTGAGCATCTCCCTCACTCGCCGAGAGCTCCAGAAGTCCAGAGCTTCCGATCAAAGCTAAAATCTCATTTCTCTTTCCCTCAAAATAGGATAGGGATATCTTTTTTATCCTTTTCCCTTTAAAGACAATATCAAAACTATCCTTTTTTGCAAAAGTGTCAACTAAATTTTTATCGATGTTGGTTATCAGATTTCCGAAGCTGTCGATGTGGATTATCTCCCCTGAGATTTCATCTTTGAGAATTTCAGGCAGCTTAATCTTGAACTTGAAACATTCCTTTGCATCAGGGCCAAACTCGCCCAGCTCGACTCCCAAAGAAAGGTAAGCAGCAACCGGTGCAAATATATCCCGGGCATGAAACACAGGCGATGGCTTTCCGATAAAGTATTTTTCTCTGGTGATGTTTTTTATCTCCAAGATCTTTTCTTTTTCAAAAACATAGGAGAGAACCCCATTGTCCGGGCCTATGAAAAAATATCTCTCAGTCCTTACAAGCAGGGCTTTTCTCGGGCCTCCAACTCCTGGATCTACGATCACAAGGTGTATGGTATCCTCAGGAAAATATGGATAAAATTCGGAAAGAACAAAACATCCCTCCCACACATCAAAGGGATTTATCTGGTGGGTTATATCCACCATCTGAACTTTTGGATTGATGCTTGATATCACCCCTTTGATACAGCCAGCGTATCCTGACTTAATCCCGAAATCGGTTAAAAGGGTAATTATCCTCGGAGAAGTCTTTTTTGGATTTCTCATTTTAAAGGTCAAGAAGGTTTAAACCGGTCTGAGGGTCTTTTTTTCTTTGTAGCATATCAGAAGAAACGCAGATGAAAAATTCACCAGTTCCGGTAACTGTTGCGGAGAAAAGATGACCTCCTATAACCTTAAAATCCCTGCCTGAGAGGGTAACGTGGGCATGAACATCGGGTTTGCCCTCAAAATAATAGATATCACCAACCAGGCTGGAGATCTCATATTCATCATCAAAGGTCTTTTTTATATATTCCCTGTTCTTCACGTCGAAATAACCCAAGGTGGCATCCTTGATTGCTCCCAATCCAAAAAGAAATCCACCCAAAATTTTCTCTTTTTTCGCGAATTCGGAAAGTGAGGATATAACCTCCTCCCCGGCTTCCAACCTGACTATGTATCCATTTGGAATCTTTTTATAAAACATACTCATTCCTTTCTTTTTTCAGCGTTTTCAGTGATTCAAAATGTTTTCTTTTTCTCTAACGAGTTTCCGATTCAATCCAATCAAGGTACTCCTTTGAACCGGAAATTAAAGGCAGGGCAATTATCTCCGGTACAGAATAGCTGTGAAGCTTTTTTGTCTCTTTTTCTATTTTTTTAAAATTGTCATTTTTTGATTTTGCCATTAACAGAACCTCATCCTCGTCTGATATCTCACCCTTCCACCAGAAAAAGGATTTTATGTCTTTAATAATATTCACACAAGCAACCAGCTTTTTCTCAAGCAGAGCTTTCCCTATCTTTTCTGCCTGGTCAAAAGTTGAGGCGGTGATGAAAACAACCATATACTCTGTCATCTGTTTATCTTTCTTTTAAGAATTCTCTCCAGATCGTTCACCTTTCCCTTGATTCTTTTTTTAACTCCCCTTCTATCGTCTATGGCAATTGTGGTGTAAATCCTTTTGCAGCCCTTTCTCAAAGCCCGGTGGCATTTCTTTATTACCCCAAAGACCTCATCCCAGCTTCCTTCGATAATGGTACCCATGGAACAGGTCTGATAGGGTAAACCGCTTTTATCCACGATGTCAATTGCTTTGGCTACGTATTTGCCAACCCTCTCACCTTCGCTGGTGGGGAAGGTGCTGAATATGACTACCATCTCTCCTCCTTTTAAAGAGTTACCTCACCCAAGTTGAAATCATATTTCTCTTTACAGATCCAACCATAATTCATTCACAATAAGATTAATTTCATTAATAGGGCTGGGCTGGAAGCCCAGCTTTGCCCAAGTTATCAAATGAAGTTAATACACGGTTAAAATCCTTAACGAGTTGGTACTACCAGGCTCTCCAAAGGGAACGCCAGAGGTGATCGCTATTTTTTCACCTTTTTTCATAAATTTATTGACAAGCAAATAATCGAAGACCGCCTTTTCAGCTTGCTCACTCTTATCTACCTCTTTTAAAAGAATTGGATAAACTGCGTAAGACAAACTCAATTGATTCACTACTTTGAGATCATACGTAAAAGCTAAAATCCAGCAATCCGGCTTGTGCTTGGAAACCATTCGTGGGGTAGCACCTGTTCTGGTAGGGGTGATTATATATTTCAAGTTTAAAGATCTGGAGGCACTAAAGGCCGAGCCAGATATAACCTCGGCAATTGAATACTCCTTTTCATCCCGTGAAAAAACTTTTCTTTGACCTGTACCCGGATTCTCCTCAGTAACCTTGCAGATCTTAGCCATCATCCTAACCGTCTCTGTAGGGAATTTACCTATGGCGGTCTCCTCGGACAACATCACTGCATCGGTACCGTCAAGAATAGCGTTTGCCACATCGGTTGCCTCAGCCCTGGTAGGAAGACGGTTTAATACCATGGACTCCATCATCTGTGTAGCAGTTATCACCGGTTTTCCAGCCCGATTACATTTATGAATCAACCTCTTCTGGACGAAAGGCACCTCTTCGATTGGGATCTCCACCCCCAAATCTCCTCGCGCTGCCATTATTCCATCCGCAGAGGAGATTATTTGATCGATATTCTCCAGTGCTTTTCTTTTCTCGATCTTGGCTATAAGGAATATAGCTTTGCCCAGCTTTTTAGCAAATTTTTTGACCTTTTCAATATCCTCAGGGGTTTGAACAAATGAGAGACAAACCATATCCAGATCATTTTCCAGCCAGAATCGGAGGTGTTTTTTATCCTCAGAGGTGAAAGCGGAAATACTCAAATCAAATCCGGGAAAATTTATTCCTTTTCTACTCCTGAGTTCTCCCCCCACCTCCACTTTACAAAGAAGTTCATTTTCATCCTTTTTTTTCACTTTTAACTGGAGCATCCCATCACTTAAGTAGACCCAAGCACCTTTTTCTATCTTTTCAGGAAACCTTTTTATATTCACATGTAACCTTTCCTCATTGCCGATGATTTTCTTGGTGGTCAAAACTACATCTTTGCCTTTTTTCAAATAAATGAAATCCTTGTAAAGCCCCCCGATCCTTATCTTGGGACCAGGAAGATCCTGAAGTAAGCCCACAGGTCGGTTTAACTTTTTGGAGATTTCTTTAATCCTTTGAACATAGGTAAGGCAAGTCTCGTGATCCAAATGAGAGAAATTAAGCCTGGCCACATCCATGCCCTCAGTGATGAGCTTTTCCAAAATCTTAGGGGAGCCAGAAGCAGGACCTATGGTGCATACAATTTTTGTTTTAAAGAAAGGTAATGAACCAATCTTATTTTGTCTTCTTTTCCCCAAGCTTTAATGCCTCCTTAATCAACTGGTCAAGTTTTTCCACCTTGAAGGGTTTGGTCAAAAAGTAATCGATCCCGTATTCTTTCATCTGTTCTGGATTGGGAACCACCCCCAGTCCGGTGAAAAGTATCACCGGAACCTCTTTTCTTAATCTCTTGATCATTCTGGATACCTCCCATCCGGACATTCCGGGCATTCCCAGATCGGTCAAAACCAGATCGAAATCCTTTTTCTTAAAAAGGTTCAAGGCTTCAGCTCCACTTGAAGCGACCACGGCCTGGTATCCCAAGCCCTCTAACATACTCTCCAGAAGTTCCCTTATGATCTGTTGATCGTCGATAGCTAAAATCCTTGGTTTCCTCTTATCCAACATCTCCTCTTTTTTCTCTTCTATTTCTCTTTTAAACTCTCTGGTTAACTTTTGTTTTTCAAATATCTTCTCCTTTGCCTTATCAAGGTCCTCTGTTATGATACGTTGAGGTTTTTCGTATTCTCTTTTTTGCTCCTTCCTAATCTTCTCCGAGATCTGCTCCACCACGGCCACTACCTCACCCCTTTTGTTTTTTAAAGGGTATGTCCTCACCAGAAAAGGATTCTCATTACCATCCAGAACCAATTCCAGAGCATAAGGCTTTTTGGTTTTAAAAGAATATAAACAGGGACAGCTTTCCGGATGGTCACTGTGGTAAAGCAGCCGGTAGCACTTTTGACCCAATATGTCTTTCTGAGGTAAGTCCAGAAAAAAAGATGTTTTATCATTTGCATTTATGATAACCTGATCCCGGTTATGCACGGTTATCATATCCTCAGAAAATGAGGAGACGAAATCCCATAATATATTCTGCGTTTCCAGCTTTTCCGAGATCTTCTGTGAACCAATAAAAAAGGAAATAAAACAACCTAAAGCCCGGGCAAAATCAAAATCCTCCGATGAAAAACAAGGGGGTTTTGACTTTTCCATATACAAAGCTCCAAAAGGCTCATCATCTATCAAAACTGGTATTGCCATCACATTTTTTTCCTTATCATCTGACAGCACCTCATTTTTTAAAAACGCTTTTTCAATCAGAGGGTATTTTTCTAAAGAAAAGCTTTTATTCTCAATTTCAGGATTCAGGGATGCTCGGGCTTTTAATAATCTATTCCCTTTATCAAAAAGGAAAATGTGGCATTCCTCAGAATCCCAGAATTCCGATATTACGTTGACTATCTGTTTTAAAAACTCTTTTGTGTCTTTGATATTTACACAGTATAAAAGTTTTTCAAAAAGAACTCTCTGGTGTTCAGCTTTTTCAACCAGAGCTTTCTTTTCCTCTAACTCTTCTTGATTATTTAGAAATCGTAATGAATACCCAATGCCTCTTGATAAATCTGATAGGTTTTTTTCATCCTTTTCAGAAAAACCGAATCTGGATTTTTTAAACAGGGCTAAAACTCCCCGCACCTTATCATCTGATAAAAGAGGAGTACAGATCAAAGATCTGATCCCCTCGTTTTCAACTAAAAAACCTAAAGCTTTCTGTTCTGTTATATCCTCTGCGATCTTTGTCTTTTTCGTCTTTAAAACCAAAGACAGGATATCATCACCCACCTTGAATTTTTTTAAATTATCCTCGGTTGAGGATAAAAGTCCGCTGCTTTCAACCATCATCAACTCTTGAGTACTCTGGTTAAAAAGAAAAAAAACTCCCCCATCCGCTCTTAGATATCTGATAAGTTCGGACAGGGAATAAGAAAAAAGCTCTTTTCTATTTCCTTTAGATTTAAGTTTGTTAACAAAATCAGCGGTGAAATCGAAATCCTTTTTAAACCTCTCTGCCTGCTCCCTCTCCTCAAATAAAGTCCTCAGCCAGTTCAAAGGGCTTATTATAAGAAGAACTATTCCTAAGGCGTAAAAGCCGAATTTCAAAACCAAAGCCCAGGGGGTCTGATCAAGTAAAAGATATCGATTGATTGGAAAAAGCTCGGTGGCTAAATCCAGAAGGCTTCCCAGGAAGATAAAAAACAAACCCCAAAGAAGCTCCCCCCAGCCAACCAGCTTGAGATTTTTGTATCTTGACCTTATCTTATCCAGGTAAAGCCACAGAAAAAATAAAAAGGCAAAAAAGAAAAATTTTACAAAGAGTGACATTTTTTTCTTTTCCTTCTGTTAGCTTATAAATTAAGGTAAAATCAAAGTAAAATCAAATGTTTTTAACAAATAAAACTGGATAAATCTATAAACGGAACTCCCATCCCCACCCTTGAAAATCTTACCAAATTATCCCAATTCTATAAAGAGTTGTACCTGAATAAAAATATTAAGCTAATTTCGGAGCTGTTGCTATACCCTGTTTTGTCATTCTGATACCCCGCCTTTGGCGAGGGAGAAGAATCTCATTCTCCCTGCGAATAAAAGATCCTTCACTTTGTTTCCCAGCCTGACCGCCAGGGACATACAGAGTGATATTTTTAGACTTCGGCAATAGCCCCTTTTTGAGTCTGGGCATTCAGCCCATTCAGGTATTCTATGATGTATTATCAAAAAAAGCCATCACTTTATAAACTCACCGAATAAAGTCCAGCTATCGCAGTCTGAGATTTTCACCGGGACGATTTCTCCTAAAAGATCCTTCCCTGAAGAACCTTCTTTTTCATCTTTCAATATAACAGTTTTATTGTTTCTCGACTTTCCTTTCCAAGATTTTTTGTCCCTTCTACTTTTCCCATCGATTAAAACCTCGACCTTTTCCCCGATTAATCCTTTGTTTTTTTCAAGCGAAATCCGTTTCTGAAGCTCTATTAATTCCTTCAGCCTTCTCAGTTTTTCCTTCTCGAAAACGTCATCCTCAAATTCAGCCGCCTTGGTCCCATCCCTTATCGAATAACGAAACATAAACGAGGAATCGAATTTGATTTCTCTCACCATATCCAGGGTCATTTCAAAATCCTTTTGTGTTTCAGATGGAAACCCCACTATCAAATCTGTGGTAAGGCTTAAATTTTTAATTTTTGATTTTGCATTTTGAATTTTCTCCAGGTACTCTTCAGATGTATATCCCCGGTTCATCTTTTCCAAGATTCTGGATGATCCCGACTGCAGAGGCAGATGCAGATGCTCGCACACTTTGGGAAGTTCAGCCATTTTTTCTATAAGCTTTAAAGATAGATCTTTGGGATGGGAGGTCATAAATCTTATTCTTTTAATGTCAGTTTTGTCATTTACTTCCTGCAGGAGATCAGGAAAATCGTAATTCTTATCTTTATAGGAGTTCACGTTCTGCCCGACCAGCATAACTTCCAAACATCCGGATTTTGACAGACATTGGACTTCATTCAATATATCCTCGATATTTCTGTGTCTTTCCGGACCCCTGACATAGGGAACTATGCAATATGAGCAGAAATTATTGCATCCCCTCGATATTGCAACATGGGAGATGTATCTGTTTTTTCTTATTGGCAGAACGTCATCAAATATATTCTGCGAATCTTTAAAAGAAACATTTGCCAATCTGGTTTTGTTTTCCAGATATTCGGGCAAATTAAAAACCTGTGAGGTTCCCAAAATAAAATCAAGTAGAGGAGCAAAATCAAAAAGCCTCTCCCCTATTCTTTGAGCAACACACCCGATCATGACTAATTTAACTTCAGGGTTTTTCACTTTATAATGGCTCAACTGAGTCAGCCTACCCAAAGCTCTTCTTTCCGCATGCTCTCTCACGCAGCAGGTATTAAGAACAATCACATCCGCATTTTCAGGTTTTTCAGTTAAGGAATAGCCTTTATCAGAGAGTATCCCCTTAAGCTTCTCAGAATCGTAAACATTCATCTGGCAGCCGTAGGTTTGTATGTAAACTTTCTTTCCCATATTAAAACGATTAATAATTATTTTGTTTTTCAATTAGAATACGACAAAAACACAGAAGGTCAAGCAATTTGGAGTGCAAAAATTTATTGTTGCTAATTATTTGGAATGCAAAAATTTGTTTTTGCAATAGCAAAAATAAGCTACTGCAATCCGGTTAATTCTGCAAAGAACGTAGGGGAGTGCCTTGTGGGCTCCCGAAAACTCTGGAGTGTCAAGCTTCAGCTTGACTTGTAAACCCGAAAGGGTTTACTCAATGAATGCGTAAGTCAGGTCAGGCTATGCCTGACCAAGTTAGCCTAAAGGCTAACACTCCAAAGACATATTTTATGACACCCTTAATCCGTTTAATCTGTTGGGAAATCTTCCACATCCATTTAATCCGTTGACAAAAAAGGCGAGGTCTCCCTCGCCTTCTTCTATTTACTGTCTACTGTTTTCTGTCTTCTGTTTACTGTCTACTGTTTACCGTTTTCCGTTTACTGGCCATAGCCTGCCTTCCACTCCAGATCCTCCTTTAAAGCAGCGTAATCTATCCTCCCCACCCCGATAAATTCCGCCATCTCCTGTCCGGTCCACCTGGACCCAGTTGCCCACAGGGTTCTCAGATACTCTCCCGCCTCGGGATTGTCGTACCATCTCTCCCCGTATTTTTCCTTCAGCATCTTCTTAAGCTGTGCCTCCATAAACCAGGCTCTAAGGTAATCCACAGAGTAGAAATTGTCACCACCGAGAAGATACCTTATACTATCGATTCTGGCAAAGGTGAAGCCCAAAACCGGCTGGCGGATATTCACGTACTCCTCCATCAGGTTGGGGGCGTCAGTGTAAAGCAGCCTCTCGAACAAAAAGTTGGCGCAGTAAGACCTGGTCTGCAGAAGCCTGATAAAGGAGCGGTATCTTATGAATTCATTTAAATCATCCCCGGTGAAATTGAACTTCTCCTTTAAATAGATGGGATCCTCGATAAGATATTCAAATAGAAATGCATAGGTTTCTGTTACAGTATTATTCCCCAGATAATTGAACTCAAACCCTTCCTCTTTGCTATGCAAAAAGTGCTGGGCATGCCCCATCTCGTGGAAAAAGGCATCGTAATCATCGTGACCCCCGATAGGCTTGACGTTAATCCTCACGTCGTGAGGTATGGATGCCGGATAACAGGCAGCCCGGGGCTGCTTTTTGGGTCGCTCCTCAGTATCCAGTGTCAGCGCATCCTGCTGGTCCATATCTATTCCTATGCCCATAAGGGTCCCTTTCATTCGGGATACCAGCTTCTCCTTGGGGAAATACTTATCGAACATCCCTCCTCTCCACAGCAGGGAGAAATCCCATGATCTGAAATCATCCACTGACACACCGGTCATCTTGGGAGCGTATTCTTTGAATAATTCGAAGTACAATGAATCGGTTGCCTTAATAAAAGACTGGCAAACCCCGGCAAACTGGTCAAAATCAGCTAAGCGGTAATCCTCCAGAAACTCAGCCTGGTTTTCGTATCCGAACTCAGTTAGCATGGAATCGGTCTTAGCCATCCTTTCAGATTCTATGGCTTTCTGCTTGTCGATGGTCGGAATGCGGGCATAGCTTATCTTCTCTCTTTTGTTCCTGTCGGGCTCATAGGACATAACGTATCCGTACTGTCTGTAGGGAATGGTATCCTTGCCTACGAAAATAACCGCCTCGGCATTCAGCTTGTTCATCATATCCTCGTATTTTGCGGTCTCCTGAGAGACGTATCCGTCGACCAGATAAACCCTGAGATAATCCAGCTTTTTTTTCTCAATCGGATCGGTGGTAAGGTCCATTGCTTTTTGCACTATCTGGATGTTCTCCTTGTCAAATATATCCTTGTATTTTTTCACAATCTGTTCATAATGGGATTCTTCTCCGTAAGCATCAGCCTGAAAGTAATCCACCAGAAGCTCCTTGACGTATTCAAATGACCTTGCCCGGAGTTGATCCAGCTTTTGAAGCTCACCCTGGGTAAGTTCCTGTTGGGCACAGGATGAAAAAAGGAAAAACAGAACCGCTACCCCGCAAAGAAAAAATAATCTCTTTCTCATCTCTCTATCCTTTCTTAAAGAATTAGATTTTTCGATGCCAGAATAAAAATCAGATAATCCAAATACCTCCTTTCTCAAAAGTCACATTCCTAAGGTATCTTTTAATTTATCAAAAAAACTTCTGCCACCTTTGGGAGGCCTGGTACCGGACATTCCTTTTAGCTTTTTTAAAAGCTCTTTCTCCTCACTTGACAGCCTGGTGGGGGTCCATACCACTATCCTCACCAGCTCGTCCCCCTTTCCGTAGCCCTGGAGATGGGGAATTCCCTTGCCTCTGAATCTGAAGAACTTTCCCGACTGCGTTCCCGGTGGAATTTTAAGACTGACCTTGCCATCCAGGGTGGGAACCTCGACCTCATCAC
>LJUW01000104.1 GCA_001304315.1 candidate division Zixibacteria bacterium SM23_73_2
TGAACTTTGGAGGATTCCCTTGCCTGGCTGAAATAGGCTGCTGCTTTAGCTGCCTGGGTTATGGATTCTTTGGAGGGGCTTTGGTCTTTTGTCTGTTTTTTTAAAATCACGTGGGAGCCGCCAACGTCCTGGGCGTGGAACCATAGATCGTACGATTTGGCTATATGGAAGGTCAGGTAGTCGTTTTCCTGCTGGCTTTTCCCCACCAGGATTTTCAATCCCTCGGAGGTCGAAAACTCGCGGGGTGAGTATTTTAATTTCTTCTTCTTTTTTTCTTTTTTTATTTTTTCTTTTTTCCTTGAATAACCAAGTTTTAAAAGTCTGTCTTTTATCTTTTCCAAATTAGATAGTTTTTCTTTTTTTTCCAATTCCGAAAGAAGATTTTCCAATTCTTTAGTTTCACTATTGGTTTTTTCAAGTCTGGTTTTGATTACTTTCTGCCCCTCTTTTGATTTTTTGTATTTTTTGAAATAGGCTTGTGCATTTTTCAAAGGGGAGAGAAGGGGGTTTATTTCGATTTCCACCTCAGGCTGGGTCTCCTCAAATGCGTCCTTTAAAATAATCTTATCTTTTCCCTTTTTTATCCGGGTCTGGTAGAAGATCAAAAGGTCACCGAACCTTTTGTATTTCTGGTAATCCTTTGCCTCCTCTTGGTCCTTTTCCAATTTTACGAGCCTTTTTTCAAGCCTGAAGATATTCTTATGAATTAAAAGAGAGAGGTTTGTTTTCTGTTTTATGAATTTTTCTTTTTCTATCTTTTGCTTGAAGAATTCTTTTAGCGCGGAATTGAGCTTTTCGAATTCGAGCTTTTTGTCCTGGCTTAAAGATGGTAGATCAAAAAGGGATAGGGAGGTTGGATTTTTATTTTCATCCAGGATAATCCTGGGGGAGATTTTGTAAATTTTCAAATCCTTTATTATGTTACAAAAGTTCTCCCAGAATCGGGTTTTCTGTTGTGGGGAAAGCTGGTTAATTTTGGCATCAGGTTTCAGGAAGGAATCATAGCAGATTCTCTGGGACAGATTATCATCTAATCCGTTGAAAGTTTGTATGAGAAATTTGCCAACCTCCTTTTCTTTTTCTTCTTTTAGAAGCTTTTCAAAGCTTTCTTTTTCTATTTTAAAAGGATTTTTCTTCTCAGGATGAGGAGGTGGGTTGTATTTTAATCCGATTCCTATCTGGCGATACCTGCTTTTTTGGGGATCTATTTTTTTCAGACAGTCCAGAATCCTTTCATCTTTTGATCTTTTGAGGATCAGATTGCTGTTTCTTCCGGTCAGCTCCATCACCAGATCGAGCCTCTCCTCTTTTTCTTTTGTCTTTCTGATGCAGGATATGTTTATCACCCGGTCAAAATCCAACTGTTCTATTTTTTGAATACGTGTGTTCTCAAGATGCTTGAAAAAAGAGGTAGGGGAGAAATTTATTTTTCCCCCTTGAATCTCTTTTTCGCTTAAAATTTCTGTCCGAAAAAAATCGGGATGGGATGAGAAAAAAAGCCCTTTTTGTTCATTTTTATCCCTGACCAAGATGAGGATGTTTTTTTTGTCCTGGGATATGAGGATCCTTTTGATTTTTTTGCCCGGAAGGTCTTGCCGTAGTTCGGGGATAAGACAGTATATGAAAATGGAAGTAAGCTGCATAAAAACCTCTTTTTTTCTGTTTGAAATCTATTTTTTTTGAGTATGGTGTCAAGGATTATTGTTTGTAAGAAAGGATGGACGAATAACTTTGTAATTGACGTTCTTACACTTGTGAAAAGCTTTAGACAAATTACAATTTTTAATTATGTTTCTATGACATCGGAGCCATAAAGGCTCCTCTACGCTACGGTGTCTATGGTATCGGAGCCATAAAGGCTCCCGGAACGGGCAAGCCTCTACGCGTAGCAGAGGGTTTATCCCTCTGCTTACTAAGATTTTTGAGTATGGTGTCAAGGGTAATTATTTAAAAGATGTATTGCACGAATGAATTCGTGCCTACATTTTCAATAATCTGAAGAGTTCACAAAGCAATTGACATTTTTTATAAAAACTTTATCTTAAAATCTGTTAGAAAGGAGATGGTATGGAGGAGGAATTAAAACAGAGGTTGAAGAATCTAAAGGATTATCTTTGACCTGGCTGGCAAAGAAAAAGAGGTTGAGAAGTTAGAGAAAAAAGCAGCGGAGCCCGATTTCTGGAAGGATCAGAAAAAAGCTCATTCCACCCTTAAAAGGATCGATTCTTTAAAGAATCTAATCCAGAGCTGGAATAAACTGAGAGATGAGCTGGATGAGGGGTTAACCATCCATGAGCTTGTTTCCAAGGATTCGGATCCCAAAAGCTTGAGCGAGGCTGAAAAAAACTTATCCGATATAGAAAAGAAAATCGAGAAATTCGAGCTTCTGACCATCCTCTCGGACGAGGACGATCCCAAGGATGCTTTGCTAACCATCCATCCCGGAGCAGGAGGAACCGAATCCTGCGACTGGGCGGAGATGCTCTTGAGGATGTATCTGAGATGGGTCGAAAGAAGGGGTTTCAAACACAATATCATAGATTACCAGGCCGGGGATGAGGCAGGGGTAAAGAATGCCACCATCGAGGTTACCGGCGAGTACGCTTACGGGTTTTTAAAGGCAGAATCCGGAGTTCACCGCCTGGTGAGGATATCCCCCTTCGATGCCAACCGGCGGCGCCACACCTCCTTTGCCTCGGTTTTCGTCTATCCTGAGATTGAGGATACCATAACCGTGGAGATAAATGACGACGATCTGAAAATCGATACCTTCAGGGCATCGGGTGCCGGAGGGCAACACGTTAACAAGACCTCCTCCGCGGTGAGGATAACTCACCTTCCCACCAGCATCGTGGTGCAGTGCCAGTCCGAGCGCTCCCAGTTCAGGAACAAGGAGAATGCGATGAAGGTTCTGAAATCCAGGCTCTATCAATATTACAAGGACAAGGAGGAGGAAAAACAGGCTAAGTTAGAATCGACCAAAAAGAAAATCGAGTGGGGCTCCCAGATACGCTCTTACGTTTTTCATCCCTACAATATGGTCAAGGATCACCGCACCGGAGTCGAGACCTCGGACATTCAAAAGGTGATGGATGGTGAGCTGGACGAGTTCATCAATTCGTATTTGAGTAAGAGGGAGAAATGATTTTCAATTTTGGATTTTTAATATAAAAGAGGTTGTGTTATGATCTGCTGGAAATGTAAAAACGAAGTTAAACTGGATAAAAAACCATCACGCAGCGATGTCTGCCCCACCTGCAGTGCTTATCTGCGCTGCTGCTATAATTGTTCTTTCTATGATTCCGGCGCTCATAACCAGTGCCACGAGCTTCAGGCTGAATGGGTGGGTGACAAGGAGAAGGCGAACTTTTGTGATTATTTTCGGATTAGAATGGGTTCTTTTTCTAAGGACAGGAAAAAGTCTAAGGATGATGTGAAGAATAAGTGGGGTGATTTGTTTAAGGATTGAGAATTTTGGGGCAGGGTTTGTTGCTGTTCATTGAAATAAAATGTTCAGGGAAAACATAAAAGTTTAGAAATCCAAAATTAAAGATAAGAAAAAGGAATAGAAATGGACATTATTTCTGAAATCAGGGAGAAGGCGAAAAAAAGGAAAAAGAGGGTGGTTTTACCGGAGGGGGAGGAGGAAAGGATGGTTAAGGCGGCGAAGATTATTATGGAAGATAGAATCGCTGAGGTTACTTTGTTAGGGGATGAGAAGAATATTGAGAAACTTGCTTTAGAAAATGGATTGGATTTGAATAAAATCAAAGTGAAAAGTCCTGAAAACTCCTCTGAATTCGAAGAATACGCTCAGGAGTATTTCAAAATAAGAGAGAAAAAGGGGATGACCATAGAGAGAGCCAAGGAATTTATGAAAAACTCCCTTTTCTTCGGAGCCATGATGGTTAGAAAAGGTGAGGTGGATTGCTCAGTTGCAGGCTCCATCAACACCACCGGTGACGTTTTGAGGGCTGCACTGCATATCATAGGATTAGCTCCAGGAATTAAAGCTGTATCCAGCTCTTTTCTAATTGTGGTTCCAGAATTCTTAGGGCAGAAAGACAAGGTCTTCGTTTTCGGAGACTGCGCTGTAATACCTGATCCTGATCCAGAACAGTTAGCCAGCATAGCAGTCTCCTCAGCCAGGACGATGAAAAGTCTGGTGGGAGAAGAACCCAAGGTAGCAATGCTTTCCTTTTCGACCAAAGGCTCAGCCAGGCACCAGCTGGTGGATAAAGTTATCCAGGGTACCAGGATAGCAAAAGAAATGTCACCTGAGATTGAAATAGATGGCGAGCTGCAGTTTGATGCAGCCGTTATACCTGAGGTTGCCAGAAAGAAATCACCCGGTTCCAGGGTGGCGGGACAGGCGAACGTTTTGATCTTTCCCGATTTGAACTCCGGGAACATAGGATACAAACTTGCCCAGAGGCTGAGCGGGGCTTCGGCTATCGGACCCATTATCCAGGGTCTGGCAAAACCAGCAAATGACCTCTCAAGAGGATGCAGTGTTGACGATATAGTTAACGTAACTGCCGTGGCTTCACTTTTAGCCTGAGATGAAAAAAAAGGAAATCAAAAAGATATTTCTGGCTGGTATTATCCAGGGCTCGAATAAGGGGAGGGTTCTTTATAACCAGGACTACAGAAAAAGGATAAAATCGATTTTGAAAAAATACCTGCCTGATACTGAAATCATAGATCCGGTTGAGATTCATCCGGAATCAGCTTATTACGATTCCGAAGAAGCACGAAAAGTCTTTTTTCAATCGGTGAAGAATTGTCTGGGGTGTAACCTGATGATAGCTTATCTGCCTGAGGCAAGCATGGGAACCGCGGTGGAGATGTGGGAGTCTTTCAGGAATAATATTCCGGTGTGGACCATATCCCCTCTGGAGGAGAATTGGGCGATCAGGATCCTGTCCACTAAAAACTTTTTGTCATTTGATGATCTGGAAACGTATTTGAAAGATAACCTGAAAGAGTGAGGAAAATGCCTACTTACGAGTATCTGTGCCAGTCCTGCGGTTTTAAATTCGATGCTTTCCAGAGGATGACGGATGAGCCTCTTGAAAAATGTCCCCAATGCAAAGGGGAGCTAAAAAGGCTTATCTCCGGTGGAGGTGGCCTGATTTTCAAGGGAGCCGGGTTTTATGCCACCGACTATCGCAGCGAATCCTACAAGAAAAAAGAGAAAGAGGAGAAGAAGAGCCATTCGGAGGTGAAGGGAAAAGACGCAGTTCCCAAATCCAAAGCGGAATCCCACAAATAAATTCGCTTGACTGACCTGTTTTTTAATTCAGTTGTTTTGAGCTTTTTTTATTGCTTTTTTTCCATTATTATATTAAAATGAAAAAAAAGAAGGTGGCATTTTATGCTTAAGAGGATTTTCTGTCTTATCAGGATAATATATCTGAGCGGAAGCCTGGGCTAACCTGGCCTCCCATAGAGCCCGATTTTTTAATTTTATAAAAAAGGAGGTCAGATATGTCAGGACATTCCAAATGGGCGACCATCAGAAGAAAAAAAGGTAAGGCGGATGCGCAGAGGGGCAGGGTTTTCACCAAGTTAATCAAGGAGTTGACCGTTGCTGCAAGGGATGGAGGAGGGGATCCGGAGGGGAATCCGAGGTTGAGAAGTGCCATTCAAACAGCCAAGGAAAACAACATGCCCCAGGCTAACATCGACAAGGCTATAAAGAGGGGAACCGGCGAGCTGCCCGGGGTTTCCTATGAGTCGGTGAGCTATGAGGGTTACGGTCCGGGTGGGGTGGCGATGTTAATCGAGACTCTAACCGACAACAGGAACCGAACCGTGGCTGAGATCAGGCACATTATGACCAGGCACGGAGGTAACATAGGAGAGGTGGGATGTGTGGGGTGGATGTTCGATAAAAGAGGCATGATCACTGTGGATAAAGAAAAGGCTGATGAGGAGATGGTTTTTAATGTGGCGGTGGAAGCTGAAGCTATGGATGTCAAGCTCGAAGGTGACAGCTTCGAGATATTAACCGAGTTTGAGGATTTTGATAAAGTGAAAAAAGCTTTAGAGGAGAAGGATATCGCTCCTGATCAGGCCGAGATAACCATGATACCCCAGACCAACGTAAAACTGGAGGGGAAGGAAGCAGAGCAGATGTTGAAACTGATGGATGATCTGGAGGGACACGATGACGTTCAGAAGGTCTATGCCAACTTCGATATCGCAGTGGAGATAATGGAGAAGATGACAGTTTGAAGTGATTATGTATAAAGAAATACTTATGCATCAAGAGATGCGTATGCATCAAGAGATATGAGAGAGAAGAATTTAGTCCTGGGAGTTGATCCCGGATCATCCAGAACCGGTTTTGGATTGATTTTATCTGACAACGAAAATTTCAAGCTTTTAGATTACGGGACCATATCAACCTCCAAGAATGATAAGCTTCCCCAAAAGCTCAAAAGGATATACCAGGGTCTTCTAAGGATAATAAGGGAAAAAAAACCGGATGCTCTGGTGGTCGAGGATGCCTTTTACAAAAAGAATGCGAAAGCCCTTTTGGTCATGGGGCAGATCAAAGGTGCGGTGATTTTAGCTGGAATGAATTCGAACCTACCGGTGTGGGAATACACTCCCACCCAGGTGAAATCAGCGGTGGTTGGGATGGGGAGCGCTTCCAAGGTTCAGGTCCAGTACATGGTCAAAAACCTTCTGGGACTTAAGGAGTTCCCTGAACCGAAGGATGCCTCGGATGCTTTAGCTGTGGCTTTATGCCACCTTCAAAGGAGAGAACCTT
>LJUW01000105.1 GCA_001304315.1 candidate division Zixibacteria bacterium SM23_73_2
TCATCATCAATGGTGGTTCCGGAGGTTTTCATCGCTATCCTGAACCATCCATCCTCTCCCCAATCAGGGCCCCAGCTGTTTTTAGCGATCCAGCAGCTCTCGGGATCCTGCCATCCGACAAAAGAAACTGCATGCCAGTCTCCCGGATCTCCCCAAGTATGAGTGTAAACCCCATTATTGTAACCATCGAAATCATCATAGACCTGAAAGTGAACTGTAACCGGTCCGTAAGTCATAATCCGGTCCTTTATTGCATCGATTGATGGACTCGGTTGATACCACCAATTTTGAATAAAAACTGATCTCATGTACCTGTTATCGCAGGTATCGGAGCAATAGTCAGCCGTTATGGGACAGCAGTATTCGTCGCAAACGCCTACGTTCTTGATATAATTAAGGGAACTGCTCTGATCCCATCCCAGGTTACACCCCCTGCCGCTACACCAAGTCAAAAACATCTCCGAAAAGTTAACGAATTTATCCGGCTCGTTCATGGTTATTCTGGTTACCGCTTCCAGTGCCCCGCAGGATGCATGTGCCCAGCAATTTCCGCAGGCACCCTGATTGGATATTCCGCTCATCCAGTTGAAGCCGTCCTTGTCCCGCCAGTCAAAAGTGTCTGGATAGGTCATATTGGAGAGCGGTGGCTGCGGGTAGGTGGCAATCCGTAGGTCCGGTGGTGTCATACCTAAATCTCCCTGGATCATTTTCCTCTCCTCTGGGGAGAGTTTAGTCACCCAGTTCTCAGCTGCAGTCCATTTAGCACCTTTTTCCTTTACGGCTTTTTGAATCTCCTCCAGATCTCCTGCTGTCAGCGCTGTGGCAATAAAGGAAAACAGAATCAAGGACAAAATTACAACTGTTAATGATTTCCTCATAACGTCCTCCAGGCTTTATGGTTTTTTCTAATGAAATATAATATATTTTGAAAAAAAGTCAATATCTTAAATGGTTTTTTCATTCACTTTTTATTCAATTGATTGCTCTTTGATAAGTATTATTCTCATAAAAAGTTAAAATCATCTGCGAAACTGATATCAAGTAAAAGGTAACTTCCTTTTTGCGAACTCATTATTATATACGGCATTGTTCATATTTGTTATAGTTCTGTATTTATAGCAGAAGGATATGAACGAATTTTTTCCTTATTCGGTTATAAAGACTTTTAATCGGATGTCCCCAATGGATTGGGAGGTAAGTGCTTTGAATTTTGATTTCTCCTTCTATATAATGTTTGATGTAAACCCGATTTTATGCTTTAAAAAAATACAATTTTTTGTTGACAATCTATTTTATTCGTCTTATATATATTTTTTACTTTGTGATAAAAGTAACAAGAAGGATATAAATGAAAGGATTTGGGTATGTTTTTATGCAAAGATGAAAAGGGTTAGGTCTTTTTTTGATAATTTATAAGCTCAGTCGTCAACCAAAAAAAGGAGCTATTTTTATGAATCAAAAACAATCTTTTTCTTCCGCGTATGGATGGTTCATCCAGAGGATTACCGGAATTCTGTTAGCCTTTTTCCTCATCGTCCACATTAACGTCCTGCATTTTGGGGAGAAGTTTTTCATCGATTTCAATATGGTAACCCAAAGGCTTGAAGGTTCTTTTTTGTGGGCAATATTTTACATCATCTTCATCCCGGTGGTTTTGTTTCACGGTCTCAACGGGATCTGGGGATTGGTTGAGGATTACAGGCCCAGCCAGGGAGCCCAAAAAACGGTGAAGGTTTTATTATGGATTTTGGGTATCGTTGGCACTTTTTATGGAATTTTGGCTATAACACCATTTTTATGAAAAAGGAGCGTGATATGTATCAAAAGAAGTTAGGAATAATCCAATACTACTTCGATGAATGGGCTTTGAACCGAAACATCGGCACCTTCTCATGGCTTCTGCACAGGCTGACCGGCGTGATTTTAACCATATACCTTTTTGCTCACATACTGGTAGTCAGTTCCGGCCTTTGGGGCCCTGAGTCCTTTAACAGCTGGCTTAAAGTGGTGCAGACTCCTCTGACTCATTTTCTGGAGATTTTCCTTATGATCTGTATAGGATTTCATCTTTTGAACGGGCTCAGGATTACGATAGCTGACTTTTTCCTTGCTACCAAGGAGCACAAGGCTATCTTTTGGGTTGCCGGAGCTATATTTGCTTTGTTCATGATTGTGACTCTTTCGGTATTTTTACCCAGAGTGTTTTCACATTAAAAAAGGAAGAGGAGAATATGTTATTTCATGAAGTTTTAGTTATCGGAGGTGGTCTGGCAGGCTTGAGAGCAGCAATCGAGATCGCGAAGATGGGCCAGGAGGTGGCTATCATCTCCAAGATCCATCCGATGAGGTCCCATTCCGGAGAAGCACAAGGAGGCATTAACGCTTCCTTAGCCAACGTTGAAAAAAGTAAGGATGATTCCAAAGAGAAACACTGGTATGATACTGTAAAAGGGAGCGATTTTTTAGCTGATCAGGATGCTTCTGAGATTTTGACCGCGTCTGCCCCGGAAGCCATCTTTGAGATGGAGCATTGGGGATGCCCCTTTTCCCGGACACCAGAAGGGAAAATTGCCCAGCGTCCTTTCGGGGGAGCTGGTTTCCCCAGAACCTGTTACGCTACTGATAAGACCGGGCTTTATCTTCTCCAGACCGTCTGGGAGCAAAATATCAAACACAATGTAAAAGTATATGAGGAATGGGTTGTTTTAGGTCTGGCTACCGAAGATGGTAAATGCTGTGGGGTTATCTTGATGGACCTTCGTTCTGGTGAACTTGTTGCTATGGGAGCTAATGCAGTCATCTTCGCCACCGGGGGAATCGGAAGAATCTATGCCAACACCACCAATGCTATAACTAACACCGGCTTTGCGATTTCCATCCCATACTGGGTAGGAGTTCCTTTGAAGGATATGGAGTTCATCCAGTTCCACCCGACTTCCTTAGCCCGAACCCACATTCTGATGACCGAGGGATGTAGGGGAGAAGGTGGTTATCTGAGGAACAAGGACGGCGAGCGTTTCATGAGCAAATACGTTTCGGAAAAAGTAATGGAACTGGGTCCCCGGGATATCGTTGCTCGCTCTATTCAGACCGAGATAAATGAGGGAAGAGGATTTCCTGATGGGACGGTGCATCTGGACCTGACTCATCTGGGGGCAAAGAAAATTATGGAAAGGCTTCCCGGAATCAGGGACATCTGTATGAATTTTATCGGAATAGATCCTATCTATGAGCCTATTCCCATAACTCCAGGGACACACTATATAATGGGAGGAATTGATACAGATAAAAATGGACAGACTCCCATGGAGGGCTTTTTTGCTGCTGGAGAATGTGCCTGTGTTAGCACTCATGGGGCAAACAGGCTGGGAGGAAACTCTCTTCTGGAAACTGTGGTCTTCGGTTGGAGAGCCGGGGAAAAGGCAGCCGAGTCGGTTAAGGGTAAGGACAAGAAGGCTAAAACAAAGGCTTTAGAAGATGCGCTGAAAAGGGAACAGGATAACATCCAGAACTTCAAAAAGCTTTCTGGAAAAGAAAATCCCTACAAGATAAAAGACGAGCTGGCTGAGATGATGGTGAAAAGCTTCGGGCTTTTCCGCAAAGAGGAGGATATGAAAACCGGGCTTGATGAGATTATGAAACTGAAGGAAAGGTTCAAAAATATAAGAGGAGCATTTGGAGGTAAGGTGTTTAACTTGGACCTTTTGAGTTTTTATGAGATAAAGGCAAATCTGGATGTCGCAGAAGTGTTAGCGATCTCAGCTATTGCTCGAAAGGAAACAAGAGGTTCTCATTATAGAACAGATTTCAATAAAAGGGACGATCAGAACTGGCTCAAGCACACCATTGCCACCTATTCTCCTGAGGGACCCCAGCTTTCCTACAAGCCGGTTACTATAACCAAGTTTCAGCCCGAGGAGAGAAAATATTAATGCCAAGCATTGGTATAAAAGGAGAAAAATATGGTTGAGTTTAGAATTTTCAGGTTTGATCCAGAGAAAAATAAAGAGCCGGAGTTCAAGCCTTATCAGTTCGAGCCTTTTAAGGGAATGACCATTCTGGAGGGGCTTTATCACATTCTGGAGAATATGGACAGCTCTCTGGCTTTCCGTTCCTCCTGCAGGGAGGCGGTTTGCGGGTCTTGCGCCATGCACATTAACGGGGTTTATCGCCTGGCCTGCAAAACCCAGATTCAGATTTTAAAATCACCAATAACTATAAGACCCCTTTCTCACCTTCCGATTATAAAGGATCTGGTGGTGGATTTGAATCCCTTCTTCGACCGCTTCAGAGAGATCAAACCCTATCTTATTCCCAAGGAGAATCCTCCTGAGAAAGAGTATCTGCAATCGGTTGAGGATAGGGAGAAAATAGACGACTGGCTGGATTGCATCCTCTGCGGTGCCTGCTATGGCTCCTGCCCGGTATGCGCTCAGGATCCCAAGTATTTGGGACCTCATGCTCTTTTGAAAGCTCTTAGATTCGTAGATGATTCCAGAGATGGTGCTACCAGGGAGAGGGTAGCTTTTGTCACCCAGAACTCCGGTATTTTCCGCTGTCATACCATTTTCAACTGCCGGGAGGTATGTCCCAAGGACTTGGATCCGACCAAAGCGATTGCCAAGCTTAAATGGAAGTCGGTGTTCAAGAAGTTTTAACTTTGGAAAACAGTTAACGGTAAACGGTAAACAGAAGATAAAAAAATGTAGGGGCAGGGCTTGTGCCTGTCCTTTTTTTGTGGATGGTGGTTGGTAGATAGTAGGTGATAGGCGATAGATAATAGATAAGAGATAAAAAATAAGAGATAAGAGATAAGAGAGACTTTAATGCCCCAGGATATAATGAGCTAATTCAATCACATCGCTCAAATCCAGATTTCCATCCCCGTTAATATCCTCACAGGGGGTGCACTTATCAAAAATAATAGGCTCTTTGCCGAAGATATATCTTGCCAGATAGATCACATCTCCTAAGTTGACTTCTCCATCTAAGTTTGCATCCCCCTGGGGAGTGGGAGTGATATGATATTCGGTTTTGAGAAATTGGGGCACAAATTCATCTGCACTTGGTAAAGTGAATTTGGTAAATACATCACCTGGCGGTAATTTCAATCTTAAAGAATCCAAACTGGCAATACCAGTATCTATAACAGCAAAGTAGAGATGTAGTATGGTTTTGCTTTCAAAGATGGGGGGGATACTATCATTGAAACTCACTGCACCAACCGAAAAAGAATTGCTTATATCTTCATTGCCTGAACTATCTCCTATGCCAAGACCCCACAACGAAATTATTTCACTATACTCCTCAGCAAATAGAAGGGTGTCTATATCCAGGATCTGGCTTTCTTTAAGCAGAAGTATGAAACCAATAACATCTTCATCGTTGAAGAACTCAACCGGCACTATTGCTCTACCAGAGCAGGGAGGGCAGGGAACACAAGCTTTCCATTCCCCGAATTTTACCGTGTCAGGAACTCCGGGATCGGTCTGTGCAAATATCGGGTTGGATAAGAGAAGCAAGATTGGGAAAATAATCAGACTAAAGACTTTTAGAAACCTCATATAACCTCCGAGTTAGAGATTTTATATGAAAAATAAAACATTATCATTCCTCCATCGGACAGGGCGGGGGACCTCCTTTTAAAAGATATTTTGCCAAGTAAATCACATCCTCCAAATTAGTCAGCCCGCTGCAGTCCACATCCCCTGTGCCAGGGTAGTAGGGTGGTGGACCTCCTTTGAGATAATATTTAGCCAGATATATCGGATCACCCAGGCTTATAATGCCATCAGCATCAACATCCCCTCTTTGTGGTATTCCTTTTCTGATCTGGAAGCATTTAGGTTTGAATTGAGCAGTATAGGAACCACCCGGAGTGTGGAATCCTAGAGATGCTCCTGTTGGTTGAAATTGTGATATGGTATTCAGACATATGAATCCTGTATCATTCACGGTAAAGATCAGATGTGCCAGCTTGTATGCACTCATGACATTATTGACTCCGATGGTACAGGTAAAGCACAATGCTCCAATGAGGAAGTTGGGAGGTGTTGGGGTAGGATCGATCCCATAGAGATTTAAGGCTAAGAGATGCCAATTTTCAATGGCGGTTCCGGTGAAGCAGTTGGGGTAGACAGAATCGGGATCATTTTTCATTGGATTAAGATAAGTAGGCATGGTAATAGGATCGTAACAAGTATCAATAAGAGGTACTGAAACGGCTGCTACGCCATTGTCGGTTTTAGCCCAAACATCTATTGCCACATCACCGGGAAACTCCCAAAGAACAAAGAGAACTGAACCATCAACTGAATGCAACCCGGAAGCCTTCAAGTAAACTGTATCTGGCTCATAAGGGTCCTGTGCCCTGGCTGAATTAAGAAGACCCAGAAACAGACCGATCAATAACAAAGTTTTCAAAAATCTCATGTTGTACCTCCAATTCTGAGGTTTTTATATAACAAGCAAAATTAGTTATTCCTCCATCAGGCAGGGAGGGGGACCACCTCTGAGGTAATACCTGGCTATATACATCACGTCCTCAAGCTCGATCTTACCGTTGCAGTCCACGTCTCCTGATTCAGGCCACGGGGGTGGAGGACCTCCTTTGAGATAGTAATTAGCCAAATATATGGCATCGCCTAAGTTTATCTGACCGTCC
>LJUW01000034.1 GCA_001304315.1 candidate division Zixibacteria bacterium SM23_73_2
GTCTGGGAGGAAAGGATTGACCAGGTGGCGAAATTCGTTCTGGCTGATGCCCAGACCTCAGGGGGACTTTTGATCTTTTGCCCTCAGGAAAAAAAGGATAAGCTTTTGGAGCTTTTGAAGAACAAAAAAGTTTTGGCCTCAAACGTTATCGGAGAGACCGTTGAGGATAAGAGATGCAAGATAAAAGTAAGGATGTGAAAAAGAAAAGCTTGCGGTCCCTTCCCAGCATCGAGAAGATATTGCAGGCACCGGATCTGAAAAAGCTTATAGAGGTGCATTCTCAAAAACAGGTTGCGGAAGTAGCCAGGGAGGTTGTAGACTCGTTCAGAAAAAAAATCATGAAAGGGGAGGAAAAAACATCTGAGAAGAAAATCATACAACAGATTCAAAAAAAGCTTGAGGATATGCAAGCACTCTCCCTGAAAGCGGTTATCAACGGAACCGGAGTTTTAATTCACACCAATTTGGGCCGGGCACCTTTATCTGAAGAGACATTTAATTACATTGCTGAAATTGGAGTGAAATATTCAAATCTTGAATTCGATCTGCTCAAAGGCAAAAGAGGAGAGAGAACTTTAATTTTGGAGAATCTGATCTGTGAGTTAACCAAAGCAGAAGGTGCTCTGGTCGTTAACAACAACGCTTCTGCTGTTCTTTTGGTTCTGGCAGGATTAGCCGAGGGGAAAGAGGTTCTGGTCTCCAGGGGAGAACTGGTTCAGATCGGGGGGGGATTTAAGGTCCCCGAGATAATGGAGCAGTCAAAAGCGATCTTAAGGGAGGTGGGAACCACCAACCAGACCACGGCAAGGAATTACCAGGATAAAATAAACAAAAACACCGGTTTGATCTTAAAGGTTCACAAGAGCAATTTCAGGATGGAAGGGTTCGTTAAAGAAGCGACGTTAAAGGAGCTGGTTTTTCTTGGCAAGAAAAACAAAATCCCGGTTTTTGAGGATTTGGGAAGCGGATGCTTTTTGAATTCCGAGGATTACGGATTAGCTCACGAACCAACTCCCTACGATGCTTTGAGAACAGGGGTTGATCTGGTCTCTTTTTCCGGGGACAAGCTTTTAGGAGGACCCCAATCGGGAATAATATTAGGAAGAAAAAAATACACAGATTTTTTGAGAAAACATCCCCTTTACCGTGCCCTGAGAGTTGACAAGCTGGTGATTTCCGGACTGGAAAATGTCATTTTGACCTATCTTAAAAGGGAAGCCGTCAAAAAAATACCGGTTTGGAGGATGATAAGTACACCAATAGGAGATTTGAGAAAGAGGGCCGAGAAAATTAAAAAGGAGTTGAGAAAATCGAATTTGAAGCTGTTGATCGGTGAATCCAAAAGCACAGTAGGGGGAGGTTCCCTTCCGGGCGAAACCTTGCCCACCATCGTGATTTCATTTGAGACCAAACTATCACCCGACCTTCAGGCCCAGAGATTCAGAGAAGAGAATCCACCCATAATTGGCAGGATAGAGAAGAACAGGTTCGTTTTGGATTTAAGAACCATATTTCCCCATCAGGACAGGGAGGTTTTGCGATCGATTATAAGTATTTTTAAAAATATTTAGCCATGTTTGTAATCGGAACAGCAGGACACGTTGACCATGGCAAGTCCGCTCTGGTAAGGACACTCACAGGAATTGACCCTGATCGCCTTCCCGAGGAGAAGGAGAGGGAGATGACCATAGATTTGGGTTTTGCCTGGCTTTTTCTTCCGAATGGAATTGAAGTAGGGATAGTGGACGTGCCCGGGCACGAGAGGTTCGTCAGAAACATGATCGCCGGGGTAGGGGGAATAGATGCGGTACTGTTCGTGGTGGCAGCCGATGATGGCTGGATGCCCCAGTCAGAGGAACATCTTCATATCGTTGAGCTTCTGGAGGTAAAACAGGGGATCGTGGTTTTGACCAAAACGGATCTGGTGAAGACGGAATGGCTTTCCCTGGTGGAGGAGGATATTAAAGAGAAACTGAAAGGAACTTTTTTGGAAAATGCACCCCTGGTTAAGACCTCGGTTGTGGATGGGACGGGAATTGAGGAGCTGAGGTCCCGGATAGATGCTCTGATAAAGGGGATTCAGCCCAAAAAAGATCTGGGAAAGCCAAGGCTTTACATCGACAGGGTATTCACCATATTGGGAAGGGGAACGGTGGTAACCGGAACCCTTATCAATGGATCATTATCTTTAGATCAGGAGATAAAGATACTTCCCCAGAACCTCTGCTCCAGGATAAGGGACCTGCAGACCCATAAAAAGAAAAGAGAGAAAGTTGATCCGGGAACAAGGGTTGCTATGAATTTAGCCGGCCTGGAAAAAAAAGAGATAAAAAGGGGAGATGTGATAACAGCCTCTGGTTTCGGAGAGACGACCAATGTGGTGGATACCAGGGTAAAGATGATCCCCTCCTGTCCTTATCCTTTGAAACACAACCTTGAGGTTTTATTCATCCTGGGGACAACCGAACTTTTGGGAAAAGCTATAATTCTGGAAAAGGATATGCTCAAGCTAGGAGAGGAAGGGCTGGTGCAATTCCGGTTCAAAAAGCACCTGGTAGCAAGGTTGGGAGATCACTTCATCCTGAGGCTTCCCTCCCCTCCCACCACCATTGGCGGGGGGGTAGTTTTGAACCTTGAGGTAAAAAGGCATAAAAGAAATGATCCCCAGGCGATTCTTTATCTTCAAAGAAAGGCGACTTTCAAACTTCCGGAGCTTTTAACCTCTGAATTGGAAAGGGGAGAATATTTATCGACAAAAGACATACTCAGAGAAAGTAATTTCAGTCAGGAACAGGTCGAATCCGAATTGAAGAATCTGGAGAATCAAGGGAAGGTGATTTTGAAAGAGGGAATGGCAATCGATTCCAAAAGATTCGAGGAATTATCCGGGGAGATAGTCAGAAAAATAAAAGAGGAGCATGAAAAATACCCTTTTAAACCCGGATTGAAAATCTCGAATTTAGCCTCGACCATTAAAACCAATGAGAAGGTTCTGGAGTTTTTGATAAAAAGCTTAATTGATCAGAAAAAGTTGATTCAAAAAGAAAGCTACCTTTCTTCTGCGGATCATAAACCTGAGCTTACCGCAGATCAACAGAGGATAGCATCGGATATTTTAAAAAAATTCCGGTCCCATCCTGAAACACCTCCTACCAAAGATGAGATTGTAACTTCAGGTAAAGATTATCAGGAGGTTTTGTCCTTTCTGGTTCAACAAAAGACCATGGTGGAGCTCAGCTCAGGAATACTTTTTTTGAAAAAGGATTTTGAGGAAATCCAAAGGAAAGTAAAAGAGTTTGTCAGAAAAAACGGTCCTTCCACCGTTAGCCAGATAAGGGAGCATCTGGGAATGAGCAGAAAATATGCGGTTCCCATCCTGGAGATGCTGGATCATCTGGATGTCACCAGAAGGGAGGGGGATAAGAGGGTTTTGTTTTAAATTATGCGGGGATTGATTCTTCTAAATGGGAAAATCTATGCAGGGGGTGCGAAAAAAAGAGTTGTAGAAGCGTTAGCTGCTTCAAACTCCAGGATAATTGCTTTGGGGAAAAGTCAAGAAATAAAAAATATTGGGAATAAAGGTTTCGAAGTTTATAACTTAAAAGGTAAAACCGTGCTTCCCGGTTTCACAGACTGCCATACCCACTTTCTTTATTTTGCTTCGACCCTTGATACTTTGGACCTTTCTAGTGTAAATACTTTAACCACACTTAAATCGAAAATCAAAGATAAACTAAAGGATTTAAAACCTGGTGATTTTCTTTTTGCCAAGGGCTGGGATAAAAATTTTTTCGAAGACCAATCGATATTTAACAGAAAGACTCTGGATAAAATCTCCGTTGAAAATCCGATAGCCATCTTCTCCAAAGATCAGCACACCTTCTGGGTTAATTCCATTGTTTTGGAGATGCTTGAACTTGATGAGAAATCGAAAGACTTTTCATCAGAGTTGATCGAGGTGGATCCTGTGACAAAGATGCCTAATGGCATTATTAGGGAGGATGCCACCGAGGTTGTTCGGGATTTGATTAAAAAAACAAATAGAGGCAAGCTAAAAATTCTTTTCGAAAAAGCCACAAAGATTGCTCATCAAAATGGTTTGGTGGGGATCCACGATTTAGGTGGAGAGGATGCTTTCAAACGTTACCAGAACCTCCATTCTTCAGGAAATCTCCATTTGAGGGTTTGGGTTACCATTCCTCAGAAAAATTTGGATTCCGCAATCCAGTTGGGGATAAAAACAGGTTTTGGAAATAATTTTCTAAAAGTGGGTGGGGTGAAACTTTATGCTGACGGTGCTTTGGGCTCTCAGACGGCTTTGACCTTTAAACCTTACCTGGGCTCAAAGAATAATTTTGGAATCGAAGTTACCTCGGAGGAAGATTTAACTTCTCTGGTTAAAAAAGCTAATGATTCCGGGATAAGTGCGATAATTCATGCTATCGGGGACCGGGCAGTTCATCATGCTCTGAATGCCCTGGAGAAGTCGGGTAAAGGATTTTTAAGAAACAGGATCGAGCACATCCAGTTGATCCAGGAAGAAGATATAGAAAGATTTTCTAAACTGAAAGTCATCGCTTCGGTTCAGCCGATACACGCTACCTCGGATCGGGATATTGCTGAGAGGTATTGGGGCAGAGGGTGCAGGTTTGCTTATCCTTACAATACCCTTAAAGAAAACGGTGCAAAATTGATCTTCGGCTCGGACATACCCATTGAGGACTTCAGCCCTTTGAGGGGAATCCATGCAGCGGTGACCAGGAAAAGGGAAGGGGACAAAAGAGATCCCTGGTATCCTGAACAAAGAATTTCGGTGGGAGATTCAGTTTATGCTTATACTCTTGGAGCTGCTTATGCATCAGGTGAGGAGACAATCAGGGGCTCGATAGAGGTTGGAAAATTGGCTGATCTTGTAGTTTTATCCCAGGATATATTTGAGATTCCTCCTGAGGAAATCCTGAGCACCAGGGTTTCAGCAACCGTTTTCGATGGGAAAATAGTTTTTGGAAGAGAAAATCTTGTCTGAGTTCTTTTTATTTTTGTTGACAATCGGGATGGGGATTAACTATTATATATCCTGAGTAAAATAATTTTTAAGGTTATGAAAAGACAAGCTTTTATCCGGTGGAGTTATTTAATATTTTATCTTATCTGTTTTTTATTTCTTTTCAGCCTGATTTTCGCAGACACAGAGGATGAAAGATCGAAAAGGCACGTTAATCTGGTAAGGGTTGATGGTCCCATCGGTCCCATATCCGCTCGAATAATAATAAATGCTATCAGTTCTTCGGTGGAGGATTCAGCTGAGGCTCTGGTTATCGAGTTGAACACTCCCGGAGGATTGGACGATCCGATGAGAAGCATCGTCAGTGAGATACTCAACTCCGGGGTTCCGGTAATGGTGTATGTTTCCCCCTCCGGTTCCAGGGCCGCCTCTGCTGGAGTTTTCATAACCTTATCAGCTCACATAGCAGCAATGGCGCCGGGGACCAACATCGGGGCAGCTCATCCGGTGGGCATCGGTGGCCAGATAGATTCCACCATGGTGGATAAGATAACCAACGATGCAGCCGCTTACATAAAAAGCATTGCCACTAAAAGAGAAAGGAATGCAGAGTGGGCGGAAAAGGCCGTGAGGGAGAGCGTGTCCGAAACCGAATACGATGCTCTGAAACTCAACATCATAGACTTGATAGCTGAAAACCTCAGGGATCTTCTGGACCAATGCGATGGTAAAAAGGTTTTGCTTCCCTCCGGCGAAAAAGAATTGAAAACGGAAAAGATCGAGGTGAAAAGAATCGAGATCGACTGGAGGGACGAAATCTTGAACATCATCTCCAATCCCAACATCGCTTATGTTCTTTACACCTTAGGAATGTTAGGTCTTTTCTTCGAGCTCTCCAATCCCGGCTCGATAATTCCCGGGGTGGTGGGGGCGATCTGTTTGATCTTAGCCTTTTTCGCTTTTCAGACCTTGCCAATAAATTATGCCGGACTTCTGCTTATGCTTCTAGCTCTGCTTTTCTTCTTTGCCGAGATCAAGGTACCAAGTCATGGGGCGTTAACCATAGGAGGAATAATATCCATGCTTTTAGGCTCGCTTATGCTTTTCGAATCACCCCTTCCCTATCTCAGGGCATCTCTGGGTATCATCATCACCATTGTTGCAGCCACAGCCTTATTTTTCATCTTTGCAGTGGGAATGGGATTAAGAGCTCAAAGGAGGAAGGCTACAACCGGGGATAGGGGGATGATTGGGCTCAAGGGGGTTGCCAGGTCAAAATTGGACCCGGAGGGGTACGTCTTCGTTCATGGTGAGATATGGAAAGCGACGGCTGATATGAAAATCGAAAAGGGGGAGAAAATCAAGGTCATCGGAGTTGAGGATTTAACTTTAAAGGTAACTAAACTCAAAGCAGAAGATTAACCTTTTTAAAATAAGGAGGAGATATGGCCGGTGCAACTTTTTTTACCGTCATTATAATCGCGATAATCATCTTAGCCAATGCCATCAGGATCCTGAGGGAATATGAAAGAGGAATCATCTTCAGGTTGGGAAGACTTATCGGCTCAAAAGGACCAGGTTTGGTTCTTTTAATCCCCATTGTCGATCGGATGGTCAAGGTGAGCTTGAGGATCGTTACCATGGATGTTCCATCCCAGGATGTGATCACTAGGGATAACGTTTCGGTTAAGGTTAACGCGGTGGTATATTTCAGGGTTATGGATGCCTCCAAGGCAGTGGTTGAGGTTGAGGACTTTCTTTATGCCACCTCCATGATCTCCCAGACCACTTTGAGATCTGTCCTGGGCCAGGTGGAACTGGATGATCTTTTGTCTCAAAGAGAAAAGATCAACCAACAACTTCAGAAGATCATCGACGAGCAGACTGAGCCGTGGGGAGTTAAAGTCTCTGTGGTGGAGGTCAAAAATGTAGATCTGCCCCAGGAGATGCAGAGAGCCATAGCAGCTCAGGCTGAGGCGGAAAGGGCAAAGCGGGCTAAGGTTATTCATGCAGAGGGCGAATTCCAGGCAGCAGAGAAATTAGCCGCAGCCGCTAAAGTAATCGGCAAAGAACCTGTAGGTATTCAACTTAGGTTCCTGCAGACCTTGACCGAGGTTGCCACTGAGAAAAATTCCACCACTATCTTTCCGGTGCCCATTGATCTTTTTGCGCCATTCATAAAGAAAATGACTGAAAAGGAAGGATCGAAATAAAAAAGTAAGACTGAGAGCGATTTGAATTCTTGATACATTTAAATACGAGGGAGCGATGCAAAAGAATTTAACAGTTTTAGTTTTTATTCTTATTTTCTTTATTTCTATCCCCAATTGCGGAAAGAGAATAACACCTTCATCGGAGGATAAAACTATCTTTGCGATTAAGGATTATTTCCCTTTGAATATTGGAGACAAATGGTTATGGGAAATTGGATTAGATAGTTTGGCAGAGCCATATCGGGATGGAGACTCGGTTTTGGGTGAACCCTTCACTGATCTTAATGGCAATGGGGTATGGGATATGGGTGAGCCCTTTCAAGATTACAGTCTAGATGGTCACTATGAAGGGCCTGATTCATTTGATTACCGGGATTTAAATCTCAACGGAAAGCATGACCCAGGGGAACCTTCGGTTCCGTTTGCAGATGTGAATCTGAACGGAAGATATGATGCTCCAAACTATAATTGGGATCCGGGAGAGCCCTTTTGTGACCTAAACGATAATCAGGCATGTGACTGGATCAGAAACAAACTTGAGCTTGAAGCTGAGATATTATCCTACGGAATTTGGGTACATGGATTAGCTCTTCTCCGTTGTGCTTTTTTTCCTGTCGGTTCAGATTCAATTGTTGCATTAGGAGATGCCTTTACTAATGATAGCTTAGGTTTAAGGTGGCATGGACATATAGATTGGACTTCTCCTGTCGATTATCTTCTGGAACTAAATCCCATAACCATAGCCAAAAAAAGCACTCAAGTGGGTGATCTTATCTTCTATGCTGATGGATTGGTATTGGAAGACTCCGTTTATATTTTTACCTGGGTTTCAAATTTTGTCGGAAAGGAGGAGGTGTCTACCTCAGCCGGAAAATTTACTAATTGTTTGAAATTCAAATCAGAGGCATCCGGATGGATTGGGAATATGGCTAAATGGAATGGATCGAGTTTTCAATGGTATGCTCAAGGAGTGGGATTGGTAAAATCTTCGGGACCAGGATCTGAAGATTATTGGTTATTGGAAAAGGCTGTGGTTGGTGGGGAAACTTATCCTTAATGTTGAGCAGATGCGATGGGATGGGATTTTGTCCTTGTTTTTTTTGAGCTGATTCAACAAAAGAAAAAGCAAATTAGCCTCGCTAATAATCTTAAGTAGTGTAATAACTTACGCTGATCAACTTTTAACTTCCAATTTTGTTGACTTTCAAATCTTTTTTTATTAATATTTGTTTTTAAAATTTTTCGTTGAAAAAATTTCCATTTTCAGAAAGGAGAAGAGTTGTTTAAATCCACAAAAGAGGTTTTGGAATTCGCCAAAAAGAAAAAAATCCAGATGGTCGACCTGAAATTCTCAGACCTTTTTGGCAGATGGCACCATCTCACCTTGCCCTCGAGAAATCTTGAGGATTCGATGTTCACCAAAGGGGTTCCCTATGACGGCTCCAGCACCCCGGGATTTAAAAAATTGGAATCCGGTGATATGGTTTTAATTCCGGATATTTCAACTGCCAAGCTTGACCCATTCTGGGATTTACCCACCTTAAGCTTTGTCTGCAGCTCGGCAGAGGCCGATACCCAGAAAATCTACGGAAGGGAGCCGAGATACATAGCTTCCAAAGCCGAGAGGTATCTGATAAAAACCGAAATCTCTGATCGGAGCTTCTGGGCACCGGAGTTTGAATTCTACATTTTCGACAGCGTATCCTACAAAAACGACATCAATATGGCTTCCTATGTCATAGATTCTAACGAAGCTGACTGGAACTCAGGATTAGCAGAGGTTCAAAACCTGGGTCATAAAATCCGCACCCATTCCGGTTACCATGCCATCCCCCCCCTGGATGACCTTTATCAGGTTCGTAGCGAGATGGCTAAAGTAATTGAGGAGAGTGGAATCGAGGTGAGATACCACCACCATGAGGTCGGTGGACCGGGACAATCCGAGATTGAGATCTTGGGGGATACCATGGATAAGATCGGGGACAGCAGCATGTGGATAAAGTATGTGATAAAGATGGTGGCAAAAAAAAATAATCATACCGTCACCTTCATGCCCAAGCCCCTGTACAATGAAGCAGGTAACGGAATGCATTTTCACCAGCATCTATTTAAAAAGGGAAAGCCATTGTTTTTCGACAAAAACGGTTATGCTGGATTGAGCAAGTTGGCTTTGTATTATATCGGAGGACTTCTTACTCATGGACCTGCGCTTTTAGCCTTGACCAATCCCAGCACCAACTCGTACAAAAGATTGGTTCCAGGATTTGAATCTCCGGTAAATCTTTTCTTCTCGCTTGCCAATCGTAGCGCTGCAATAAGAATTCCGGCCTATGCAACAGATCCTCTGGAGAAAAGGATAGAGTTCAGACCTTCCGATGCCACCTGCAACGTCTATTTAGCTTTAGCTGCCCAGCTTTTGGCTGGGATCGATGGGATAAAGAAAAAAATTGATCCGAAAAAAGCCGGATTTGGTCCCATAGATAAAAACGTATTCATCTTGCCTGTGGAGGAGCAAAAAAAGATAAAGCCTCTGCCCACGACTTTGAAGGAGTCTCTGGATGCTCTGCAGATGGATTATGATTTTCTTCTGGCTGGAGGGGTTTTCACCGAGGATATTCTGGAGACCTGGGTGGAGCAGAAAATGAATGAATATAATCAGGTGAGAAACAGACCTCATCCTTATGAGATGAACCTTTATTACGACTTCTAAAATTCTTAGGAGAAAAACTTATGGCAAAGACCAAAGAGGACGTTTTGAGAGCGATTGACCAGCACAAGGTCAAGTATATAAGATTGTGGTTCACCGACATTTTGGGACAGCTTAAGGGAATGTCGGTAACAACCAGGGAGTTGGAGAATGTATTGGAAGAGGGACAGGGCTTTGACGGTTCCTCGATCGAGGGATTTGTCAGGATCGAGGAGAGCGACCTGGTAGCCTGGCCTGACCTGAAAACCTTCAGGATACTCCCATGGCAGGTAAACGACGAAAAAGTCGCTTTCATGATGTGCGACATAACCACTCCGGACAAAAAGCCTTTTGTTGGTGATTCCCGCTGGGTGTTGAAAAAGGTCTTGGCACAAGCCGAAAAGAAGGGGTGGACTTTCTTTTGCGGACCGGAGATCGAGTATTTCTATTTCTCCTCCCCCACGGACCCCACCCCCATAGATCAGGGAGGCTATTTCGACTACAGCACGGTAAGCCCGGGGACCAGGATGAGAAAGGCAGCTGCCAATGCTCTGGAGGCTCTGGAGATACCGGTGGAGTGCACTCATCACGAGGTTGCCCCCTCCCAACATGAGATCGACTTGAGATACCAGGAAGCTCTGATTATGGCGGATTTCGTTATGTATTATCGCTTAACTGTAAAGGAGCTGGCTTTAAGGGAAGGGTATTATGCCACCTTTATGCCCAAGCCTCTTTTCGGACAGAACGGCTCGGGCATGCATACTCACCAGTCCATCTTCAATGGTAGTAAAAATCTATTTTACGATCCCCAGGAGAAATTATACCATCTCTCCGATTCAGCCAGGCATTACATCGGAGGAATTTTCAAATACGTAAGGGAGATATGCTTAGGGTTAAGCCAGTGGGTTAACTCCTACAAGAGATTGGTAACCGGATACGAAGCTCCGGTTTATGTCTGCTGGGGAACCAAGAACCGCTCCGCCTTGATCAGAATTCCGGAATACAAGCCCGGAAAGGAAAGCGCAACCAGGGTGGAGCTCCGTTCAGCTGATCCAGCCTGCAATCCCTATTTAGCATTTGCCCTGATGTTCGCTGCCGGGCTGAAAGGGATTGAGGAGAAGTTAGAACCTCCTCCTCCGGTTGAGAAGGATATTTTTCGTCTGACTCAACAGGAGAAAAAAGAGCTTCAGATAGGCTGCCTCCCCAGCTCTTTAGAGGAAGCGATCTGCGAATTCGAGAAAAGCGAATTGGTAAAAGAAACCCTGGGAGATCACCTCTTCGATTCTCTGGTTGCCAATAAAAGAGTTGAGTGGGATCTGTACAGAATCCACGTGAGCAAGTATGAATTGGATAAATATCTTCCGATCTTGTGATAGCAATTTTTGCTTCTGACCTCAGAGTAAGTACTTTTTTATAAAAATAAAAGCTCTATGGAACTGAATCATCTCAGAGCCTGGGAGCTGAAAAAGCTTCTGGAAAGTCGGGAGGTTTCGAGCCGGGAGGTTTTGGAATCGGTTTTGGATCGAATAAAATCAGATGGTAAAAGCATAAATTCTTTTATAACTTTGATGGAAGACGGTGCCCAAAAGGCTGCTTTGAAGGTGGATAAGAAAAGGTCTTCCGGTAAAAAACTGGGAGCTTTAGCTGGAATACCGGTGGTTGTTAAAGACAACATCTGCGTCAAAGATAATTTATGCACCTGCGGATCAGGGATCTTAAAGAATTTCATACCACCTTATGATGCCACTGCAGTGGAACTGCTCAAAGGGGAGGATGCGGTGATCGTTGGAAAGACCAATATGGATGAGTTCGGGATGGGCTCCTCCAACGAGAACTCATACTTTGGGCCGGTGAAAAATCCTTACGATTTGAAAAGGACCCCCGGAGGCTCAAGCGGAGGCTCAGCAGCTTCCCTTGCTTCTGATATGAGCATTTTAGCTTTGGGATCTGATACTGGTGGCTCGGTCAGGCTGCCTGCGTCTTTTTGCGGAGTTGTAGGTTTAAAGCCTACCTACGGACTGGTATCCAGATATGGGTTGGTCGCTTTTGCCTCCTCTTTAGATCAAGTTGGCTGTCTGACAAAGGATGTAAAGGATTGTGCCATGCTTTTATCTGCTGTTGCTGGTTATGATCAAAGGGATTCCACTTCCATAAATATCGTAAGAAAAGATTACACGAAATCTTGGGAGGATGATTTAAAGGATATAAAGATAGGAGTTCCGAAGGAATACTTTGGAGGAGGTTTGAATAAAGAGGTAAAGGAAAATGTATTAAAAGGTATTGAGGCTTTAGAAAGGGAGGGATTTAAAACCTTGGAGGTTTCAATGCCTGGTACTGACAGATCTATTGCTGTCTATTATGTTTTGTGCATGGCTGAGGCGTCTTCGAATTTAGCCAGATACGACGGAGCAAGGTATGGTTTCAGGACAAAAGAAACTTTTGATCTTGATTTAATGTATAAAAAAACCAGAACCAAAGGTTTCGGGGATGAGGTTAAAAGGAGGATAATTCTGGGAACCTACGTTTTGTCAAAAGGATACTTTAAGGCTTATTACCAGAAAGCCCAGAAGGTGAGGACTATTATCAAAAAGGATTTTGACCGGGCATTTGAAAAGGTTGATTTTTTGATAACGCCCACCTCCCCTACCACTGCTTTCAAACTGGGAGAGAAAATAGAAGATCCTCTGACCATGTATCTATCGGATGTTTATACCACTTCGGCAAACCTAACTGGAATCCCAGCGATCTCTTTGCCCTGTGGAAAGGACTCTTTTGGTTTGCCCATTGGTCTCCAGATCATGGGAAAACCGCTGTCAGAGGAATTACTTCTAAAGGTGGCTTATACTTTTGAACAGAATCTTAAAAGATAAGGAGCTTTTATGGAGTATGGGAAATTAGTTAAGAGGGCTCTGGACATAATGTGGAAATTCAAATATCTCTGGATCTTCGGGTTCTTTATTCAGGTAGGATCGGGTGGTGGAGGCGCTGGTAGATTATCCGGAAAAATCGATAAAATTAAGCTGCCCGCTCTGCACGTTGATAACTTCTTTAGATCCATAGCTTTGGAAATCATCCTGCTTTTGGTATTGTTTGGGCTTTTGGTTTTTTTGTTTTTCCTGGTTTTGAAGATGATTTCAAAGGGGGGGCTGATTCACTGTGTCTGGAGAATCGAGACAGGGGAAAAGCCAACTTTAGGTGACGGCTGGGGCGTTGGGGTTAAAAATTTCTGGAGAATTTTGTGTATCGACATCCTGATGATTATTTTAGCTCTCTTGGCAGTTGGGGTAACGATTTTACCTGTCGTTTTATTTATAATTGCTTCTGGAGTTTGGGGTGTTTTTTCTGCTGTGATTTTAATACCCCTGTTCATAGTCATTCTGGCTGCGATACTTCTGACCGAATTATACGCTACCAGAACTTGTATAATAGAGGGGAAGGATGTTTTCGATTCTTTATCTTCAGGATGGGATACGTTAAAAAGCAACTTGGAAAAATCTTTGATTTTAGCCTTAATCGGCATCGGTAGCATCATCATCTATGTAATCGGATTTTTAATCGTAGCGTTGATGCTGGTGGTACCTTTCATTATCATTGGAGTCATGAATCTTTTCTGGGGGATTGCCTGGGGTATATTCTTCGGGCTGATTTATATAATAATAGTCTCCGGTGCCTGGGGTGCATATATCGATTCTTTCTGGACTCTGGCGTTTTTGGAACTCAAGAAACTGAGACCAGCTGGAGGGACAGATCTTTCCGCCTAAGGCGGATCTGCCCATGGCATGATAGACCTGTCCAGGACAGACCTTA
Source organism: candidate division Zixibacteria bacterium SM23_73_2 (assembly GCA_001304315.1). Classification (GTDB taxonomy): domain Bacteria; phylum Zixibacteria; class MSB-5A5; order MSB-5A5; family SM23-73-2; genus SM23-73-2. Next base: position 13,712 of record LJUW01000034.1, read on the forward strand.
AGGTATGTCCCTACTGAGTTATTTTGAATACAAGTTTTCGCGTAGCAGCCTGCCCGGCCAGGGAGGATTAATCCTTCTGCCCGAGCCATAAAGGTTCGGCTACGCGGCAAAAAAGTTATATTTAGTAGGTCGATTCAAAGGATCAATACTTCGGATCGATTTTCCAAAATCGATATATAAGAAATGTCGAAATTTGAATTTCGACCTACGAAAAAAATGATATACGAGGCTATCATAGGTCTGGAGGTTCATGCTCAGCTTTTGACCGATTCCAAGATCTTCTGCGGTTGTTCAACTAAATACGGAAGCCCTCCCAATGCCCAGACCTGCCCGGTATGTTTGGGGATGCCCGGGGTTTTGCCGGTCTTGAACAAAAAGACGGTTGAATATGCTGTGAAGATGGTTCTGGCAGTAGGTGGAAGGATTAATGAGGAAAGCTTTTTTGCCAGAAAAAATTATTTTTATCCTGACCTGCCCAAAGGCTATCAGATCTCCCAGTATGAAAAGCCCTTGGCTTATGGAGGATTTGTTGAAATAGATTTATCCCATGGCAAACCGAAGGTTAAAAGAAATAAAAGAATAAAAATCGAAAGGATTCATCTGGAGGAGGATGCTGGGAAGTCTATACATATTGAGAATAAGGATTCTAAAACCCTGGTGGATATGAACCGCTGCGGTGTTCCTTTAATGGAGATAGTCAGCCAACCGGACCTGTCCTCGCCAGAGGAAGCTTATCTATATTTAGGGAAGCTCAAGCAGCTCTTGGAGTATCTTGAGATCTGTGGTTGCAATATGGAGCAGGGTAACCTGCGCTGCGATGCGAACGTTTCTGTTCGACCTGAAGGTGAAAAAAACTTGGGCATAAAAACTGAGGTGAAGAATATGAACTCCTTTAAAGGAGTTGAAAAGGCTTTAAATTATGAGATTGAAAGACAGATTGATATTTTAAAATCAGGAGGAAGGATAAAGCATGAGACTTTGCTCTGGGATGAGGAAAAAGAAAAGGTTTCTTTTATGAGAACTAAAGAGGTGTCTCCGGATTACAGATATTTCCCGGAGCCTGATCTGGTTAAATTAGTGGTTAAGAGAGATTGGATAGAAAAGATTAAAAGAACTTTGCCAGAACTTCCTGATCATAAAAAGGAAAGGTTTTTAAAAAAATATAAAATACCAGAGTATGACGCTTCTGTTTTAACTTCATCCAAAAATTTGGCTGACTTTTACGAAGAGGGTTTAAAATTCTATTCTGCCCCAAAGATTTTATCTAATTGGATTATGGGAGAGGTTTTAAGAGAGCTTAGAGAAAAAAGATGCGAGATTGGAGACTTGAGGATTAAACCTGAGGATTTGGCGGGTTTATTGATGTTGGTTGATGATGGAATCATCAGCGGTAAGATTGCCAAGGATGTTTTTAAAGAAATGGTTGACACCGGAAGAAAAGCAAAAGAAATTGTAAAAGAAAAGGGATTGGTTCAGGTGACTGATAAAGGTCAAATTGAAAAGGTGGTTGAAGAGGTCTTAAAAAAGAATAAAGAAAACGTAAATGAATATTTATCAGGAAAAGAAAAGTTATTTGGATTTTTCATAGGTGAAGTGATGAAAAAGACAAAAGGAAAAGCAGATCCAAAATTAGTGAACCAGATTTTAAAGGAGAAGCTCAAAAGATGAAAAAAATTAAATTAGCTGTTTTAGCTTCCGGAGGGGGGACTAATCTTCAGTCTATAATTGACAACATCGAGGCGGGCAGACTTTCTGCTGAAATCAAGGTTGTTATAAGCAACAATTCCAAAGCATATGCTTTGGAACGCGCAAGAAAGCATAATATCAAAGACATCCATTTGAGCCATAAGATGTTTGAGACCAAAGAGGAGTTCGATGAAAAATTGCTTGAGATTTTCAAAGAAAACCAAATCGAGCTTGTGGTTTTAGCAGGATATATGAAAATCCTTTCTCCTACCGTGATAAGGGCATACAAAAATAGAATAATAAACATCCATCCAGCGCTTCTGCCCCATTTTGGAGGGAAGGGGATGTATGGTATTCACGTTCATGAGGCGGTTTTAAAGGCTGGGGCTAAGGTAACCGGAGTTACCGTTCATCTGGTGGATGAGGTCTATGATCATGGCGCTATAATTGCCCAGAGGTGCGTTCCGGTTGAGGATCAGGATACTCCTGAGACTTTAGCAGCCAGAGTATTGAAAACAGAACACCAGCTTTACTCTGAGGCGATTCAGCTTTTTGCTGAGGAGAAGGTTGAGGTTAAAGATAATAGGGTTTATATAAAAAAGTGAGGGTCTTTAGGATTTAAACTTTGAATATACAACCTAAATCAATATAAATCAGATGGTTGGCTTTTTTACAACTGCAAAAGAATTCAAAAAAACTCAAAAAAGATAATCCTACCATTAAAAGTTTTGGAATTTTAAGATACAGATTGACAAACGTCCCCATATTATTAAGTTACAGGTGAATGAAATAGTGGTGAAAGATACAACAAAAAAGGAGAAAAAAACAAAAAGCCAGAAGGGTGGTAAAAATGTCAAAAAGTGAGGTGAAGGTTATGCCCCTTTTAGAGACGGAACTTGGGGGATTAAAACGCTATATCAAGGGGAAGGTCAGGGATATCTATGATCTGGGGGACAAGCTTTTAATAGTTGCCACGGACAGAATATCAGCTTTCGATGTAATTTTACCAACCGGAATTCCCAACAAGGGAAAAATACTGACCCAGATGTCTTTGTTCTGGTTCGATTTTACCAAGAATATAGTACCCAACCATCTGATCACCGCCAATGTGGATGAATATCCAGAAGAGATTCACAAGTATCGGGAAATCCTGGAAGGAAGATCCATGCTGGTGAAAAAGGCTAAAAGGATAGATATTGAATGCGTGGTTAGAGGGTACATATCAGGTTCTTTCTGGAAAGAATATAAACAGCAGATAACCACCGAAGAAGAGAATAACAACGTGGTTTTGCACGGAATGTATTTATCCCCTTTTTTAAGGGAATCTCAAAGACTTCCCAAACCGATCTTCACTCCTGCCACCAAAGCGGAAACAGGTCACGATGAAAATATCTCCTTTGAGCAGATGAAAAGAATTGCAGGGAAGGAGTTGTCTTCATTCTTAAGGGATAAGAGTTTGGAGATATATCGAAAAGCTGCTTTTTATGCTGAGACAAAGGGAATAATCATAGCGGATACCAAGTTCGAGTTCGGGATTTTGGATGGTCAGGTGATTTTAATCGATGAGATCATCTCTCCTGATTCCTCCAGATTCTGGCCCAAGGAGAAATATCTTCCGGGAAGATCCCAGGAGAGCTTTGACAAACAGTATGTCAGGGATTTTCTGGAAAGGATCCGATGGGATAAAAAACCTCCAGCACCAGAGCTTTCACCGGAGGTTGTTTTAAAAACCATGGAGAAATACGAGGAGGCATACCGAAGATTAGTTAAAACTTAAATCGGGAGAATCCTATGGGAAAAGAAGAGGGTGGATTGCTAAAAATCAGAAGGGCAATAATATCGGTATGGGATAAAAAAAATCTGGGCTTTTTAACCAAGGGTTTAAGCAAGCTGGGAGTGGAGATAATATCGACAGGAGGAACCCTAAACGAGTTGAAAAACTTGGGAGTGAAGTCCGTTTCCATCTCCTCCTTCACCGGTTTCCCGGAGATTCTGGAGGGGAGGGTGAAAACCTTACATCCCAAGGTCTTCGGCTCGATATTGGCTCGGAGGGATTTAGAGGAGGATAAAAAGGATGTGGTCAGCCAGGACCTTAAGCCGGTTGATATGGTGGTGGTGAATCTCTATCCCTTTGAGAAGGTTTTGAAATCCGGAGCTGAGGAGGATGAGATATTGGAAAACATCGATATCGGTGGGGTTTCGCTTTTAAGAGCAGCTGCGAAAAATTACAGGTGGGTGGCGGTGCTCTCCGATCCGGAAGGGTACGAGAGGGTAATTGAGGAGCTGGAAGAAAACCAGGGGGCTTTGAGCCTGGACACAAGATTTAACTTAGCCTCAGGGGCTTTTTCCCATACTGCGAGATATGATGCACTTATTGCTAATTATTTCGGTCAAAGAACGAAAGAAAAAGATTTCCCAGAACGTCTCTTTTTATCATTTTCCGGAGCCCAGCCTTTAAGATACGGTGAGAATCCTCATCAAAAAGCACAACTTTACCAGGATACCAATTTCGAGGGTCCAAGTGTGGTAACCTCTCAGATTCTTGCCGGAAAAGAGCTTTCCTTTAACAACTTAAACGATCTGGATTCGGTTTTGAGTATGATTGAGGATTACGAGTCCCCTTTTGCAGTTATAGTAAAACATACCAATCCCTGCGGTGCTGCTTGCGGGGATAGCCTGGCAGAAGCTTATGAGGATGCTTTAGCCTGCGATCCCATGTCCGCTTTCGGTGGAATAATAGGTGTAAACAGAGTGGTGGATAAAAAGACCGCAGAGAAGATACACAATACCTTCTTTGTGGAATGCTGCATTGCCCCGGGATATGAGAAGGAGGCTTTGGAGCTTTTGAGGAAAAAGAAAAACCGTAGGTTTTTAGCCTGTCCGGAACTTTTGGAGAAAAGAAAAAGAGGAATGAACGTTTTCAAGCTCATCAAGGGAGGTCTTTTAGTCCAGACACCGGATGAATATGATGTTGTCGAGAATGACCTGAAGTTCGTAACCAGAGAAAAACCCACAGAAAAGCAGATAAAATCGCTTCTTTTTGGCTATAAGATGGTAAAACACGTAAAATCCAATGCCATAGTACTGGTTCAGGGAGAGAAAACTGTTGGGATCGGAGCTGGACAGATGAGCAGGGTGGATTCGGTAATTTTAGCCTGCAGAAAAGCAGAAAAAAAAGCAGAAGGTTCGGTTTTAGCCTCGGATGCCTTTTTTCCCAAAAGGGATGGTATAGATCAGGCAGCCAAGGCCGGGATTGGTGCAGTTATCCAGCCCGGCGGCTCAAAGGGGGATCCGGAGGTAATCCAGGCCTGTGACGAGCATAAAATCGCCATGGTTTTCTGTGGAATAAGACATTTTAAACATTAATTTCTTGATAAATTAAAAATTTTTGATATATTATATTGTTGAATTTAAGAAGGTGATTTACAGTTAATTAGACCTGGAATATCCTGCATTTGCGGGATTCAATCTTCTATAAGGGAAAGTTAAGTAAACCGGAAGGGTTTACACTCCAAGTTAGGGCTTAAATATGTTAAAGGGAAAAAAGATAATCCTGGGAATCTGCGGGGGAATTTCAGCTTATAAATCCGCTCTGGTATGCAGGGGTTTGAAAAAACTGGGTTGTGAGGTAATCGTGATCATGACCGAAGCTGGGATTAAATTCATCACCCCGTTGACTATGGAAACCTTATCTGAGAACGAAGTGGTAACCCAGCTTTTTCCCGAAAGGAAGGTGGTTGGAACCAGGCATATAACCCTGGCTGACTGGGCAGATCTAATACTTATAGCGCCGGCAACTGCCAATATCATAGGCAAAATCAGATCCGGGATAGCGGATGACATTTTGACCACGGTGGTTATCTCCACCAGGTCGAAAGTTCTTTTTGCTCCTGCGATGAACGTTAAGATGTGGGATAATCCCATACTCCAGCAAAACGTCTCCGAATTAAAAAAATTAGGATACGAGTTTATCGCTCCTGGAACCGGTGATTTAGCCTGTGGGGATGTGGGGAAGGGGAGGATGGCTGAGCCGGAGGATATAATAAAAAGGGTAACCGGGCTTTTATCGGAAAAAAAAGACCTTGAGGGGAAAACCATCCTGGTTACCGCGGGAAGAACCGAGGAGCCTCTGGATCCGGTAAGATACATATCCAACCGCTCCTCTGGTAAGATGGGATATGCAGTGGCGGAGAGGGCGAGGGGAAGGGGTGCTGAGGTGATTTTGATATCCGGTCCCTCCAGCTTGAATCCGCCTGGGGGGGTTGATTTTATCTCGGTTCGGACTGCAAAACAGATGAGAGACGAGGTTAAAAAACATCTCAAAAGGTGCAGTTGCCTTGTTATGACAGCTGCAGTATCCGATTTTGCTCCGGAGGTGGTCTCTAACAAAAAACTGAAAAGGTCGGATAATCTGAGTTTAAGGTTAAAATCCACTCCCGGTATCCTGGAGGAGATCGGTAAAAGAAAAGGCAAAAAGGTTATGGTTGGATTTTCCCTGGAAACTGAAAATGAGATCGAAAATGCTAAACTCAAGCTGAAAAAAAAGAGTTTAGATCTGATTGTTGTGAACAATCCCAATACGCCAGGTTCTGGCTTTGAACTGGATACCAACGTTGTCACCATAATCGATAAAAAGGGAAAAACTCAAAAGCTTCCTCTTATGACCAAGATGGATTTGGCTGATAGGATTTTGGATAAAATCTCTTCCCTTTTAAAAAGGAAGTAGATATGGATAAAAGCTACGAGAGGCTTTTAGAGGCTTATGCTGTAACCAAAAAATATTTAAAACAGCAGATCGATTTGGGATTTGACAGACTCTACCTTTCTAAAGATAAAGAGAAAGAGGAAGAGGAGAACTTCTCAGATTCGGTTGAGGGAGATTTGCAAAAGTTTTATCAAAGGATAAAGGATTGTAAAAAATGCCCCCTGCACGTGACCAGAACCAATTTCGTGTTCGGGGAGGGCTCGGGAAAATCAAGGATTTTATTTGTGGGTGAGGCACCTGGAAGGGAAGAGGACATCCAGGGAAAGCCTTTCGTGGGCCAGGCTGGAAAGCTTCTGGACAAGATTTTGAAAGCCATAGATTTCAGTCGGGAGGAGGTTTACATTGCCAACGTTTTGAAATGCAGGCCTCCGGGCAACCGCGATCCCCAGCCTGATGAGATAAAAGCTTGTGAGCCATATCTTTTAAAACAGATAGAGATATTAAAGCCGGAAATAATCTGTGCTTTAGGAAGGATTTCTGCACAGGCTTTGATGAAAACCAAATCCCCTTTAGGCCAGCTCAGAGGTAGATTTCACGATTATCACGGAATAAAATTGATCGTCACCTATCATCCGGCTGCTCTCCTGCGCTATCCCCAGTACAAGAAGGGCTGCTGGGAGGATGTGCAGATGTTGAGAAGGGAGTATGATAAAGTATTCAAGTAGGCAGTAGCCAGTAAACAGTAAACGAAACCGGTGGACGGTTTTCCGTTTACCGTGAACAGATAGAGAGGGTATCGACATGGCAGAGAAGACCATTACAAGGGATAGAGTTCCACCCCAGGCGGTTGACGTTGAGCAGGCGGTCTTGGGAGCGATGCTTTTGGATAAAGAGGCTATTGGAAAAGGGGTGGAGATTTTGGACGAAAGCTGTTTTTACAAAGAAGCTCATTCCAAGATTTACTCTGCTATGGTCTCACTCTACGACAGAAGCGAGGCGGTGGATTTGATTACCCTTTCAGAGGAGCTGAAGAAAAGGTTTGAATTGGAAGCGGTGGGCGGAATAACCTACCTTAATGACTTGGCTACCTGCGTTGCCACCTCAGCCAATATCGAATATCATTCCAGGATAGTTCTGGAGAAAGCAACCTTAAGAAGACTTATCGATACCTCGACTAACATAGTCTCCAGGTGTTTTGAACAGGTCGAGGATGTTGATTTGCTTCTGGACTCTGCAGAGCAGAAGATTTTCGATATATCCGAGAAAAGGATAAAGTACGGATTTACTCCTCTTTCGGACATACTTCCCCAGACCTTTGAGTCCATTGATAAAATAAGGGAGGGACAGATAACCGGTATATCCACCGGCTTTATTGAGTTAGACGCTTTAACCTCCGGATTTCAGCCCTCTGATCTGATAGTGATAGCTGGAAGACCTTCGATGGGCAAGACCTCATTTTGCCTTTCCGTGGTCGAGCACGTGGCACTGGAGCTTAAAGTTCCGGTTGCCATTTTCAGTCTGGAGATGGAGAAGGGCCAGCTGGCTAACCGGATGCTTTGCTCAAAAGCGAAATTGAGTTCCCATAAGATGAGGACTGGAAGGCTATAGGATCACGAGTGGACCAACCTCTCGATCGCAGTTGGTCCCCTCTCTGAGGCTAAGATATTCATGG
>LJUW01000106.1 GCA_001304315.1 candidate division Zixibacteria bacterium SM23_73_2
GTAATATCCCCCAGTTGAATGTCCAGATCGATAAGAGCAGCGTTCCTTTTGGTGACCTGGGAAAGGGCTACCCCTAAATTGACCGCTATGGTGGTTACACCCAGACCGCCCTTTTTGCTGAAAACCGATATTATTCTGCCCGATTCCGGTATATGAGCTCTTTTTTGTTCTTTAATTTTTTGAACTTTGTCTACGGCTTCCTTTAATTCATTTGGATCTATGGGTCTGCCTAAAAACTCCTGGGCGCCGGCTCTCATTGCCGAAATGATTAACTCCGGTGCCTTGCTTTTGGAGCTCACGAATATGGTTACCTCAGGAAATTCGAGCTTTACTCTCTGCATCCATTTAAGGGTTTCCTCAGAATCTTTGGGAAGTCTAAGGATAAGGATGTCAGGTCTCATGCTCTGAACCGTATTATTAGCTTCATCCAGCCCTTCAGCTTCTGAAGCTAACTCGATCTCCTTTATCTTCTCCAGCTGTTTTTTCAGCCCCTCTCGTATAGAGTAATCTGACTCAACTATCACCACAGAAAGCAATCCTGCCATTTGTACTCCTATTATATTTGCATTCTCATTCCACTAAGCACACGTTATATAAAAATCCTCCTGGGCAATCAGGATCTGGATCACCCTCAGCTACTGCTCTCATGAATCGTCCCACAATGTCAGCACCAACATGCCCCTCCACAAATAAAGCCATAACTTTTGCTACAGTTACATACTTGGGAGGTCCTGAATCCACCCCATACGTTGGATTAAAAGCAGCGCATAATACGATCCGGGGACTTACCGGATAAGCGGAGTTTATGATAGTTTTGGTAACCGGATCCCACTCTGCTGTCGGATCTTTGGCTATTAAAGCATCAAGTCCCTGGTTAGTTGGTCCAACCATACCGCCGGGTTCTAAAGCAAGTTGATCCACTATCCCTATTGAGAAGGGTTCACATCTGTCGCCTTCAATCAACTCCCGATAAATGTCTGCACCAGGGTCCCAACTTTCTCCTGAATTTATCGGAGGAAAACGCACTGAGTAGTACCACTCTGCTTTAAAGTCATTATTCGAGTTCAATAAATGAAGAGTGACCTGAACTCCGATATCATCCGGAGCGCGATAGCCGGTAAGATAGGGATCGTAAAACTCTTCTGGATCCCAGACCCCGTTTCCATTATAGTCCTCAATGAGTGGCTCACCGGGATCCCAGAGCCCGTTGGTATTCAAGTCATTATATTCATCATCTGGAGTCCAAATTCCATTACTGTCAGCATCGTCCCACCTGTCTGGAGGGCAAAAAGGTCTCAGACATTTGGGACCACAAATACTCAAAACCGCTGCAGTCGCTGTCGCGGTAATATTAGCTTCATTATCCTTTAACGGATTGATAACCTTCAAAAAATGAAGACCTACCGGATCACCGGTGTCATGGGTGCGGTGAGTGAGCACCCTGACCTTGGTCGGTTCGGGAAAGGTCACACAACTATCAGTTATGACCACCGAGCGATCCTTATCCTGAACCGCAACGTTGAAAGCAGCGAAGTTTTTTGCCTCTGCTATGGCAACAGACTGGTCGCCGTTGCTTGCTGCCAGAGCCGAAGCCCCTGCCAGAGCGGCTGCATCTGCTGCATTCTGAAGCTGGGTTCTGGCTAACTGGACAAAACCGAGATCGATGGTCAATACCGCAAATGCGAAAATCATCACCAGCGATAATGCGACCACTACCGCGGTGACCCCCGATTCATCCCTTACTATTCTTTTGAAAAATCTCATACTAACCACCTTCTGTTTCTTTTTTACCTTCCTTCATCTTTTCTTGTTCCATCTTCTCCATCTCCTCCCTTTCCCAGGGGAGAAGCGGGATCTTTTCCTCAGCCACCGAGGATATTATCCTGGGAGAGACTACGATTAAAAGCTCGGTCTCGGATTTGGTGGTCTCCCATCTGGCGAAAAAGAAGTTGAGCAGGGGAATATATCCTAAGATCGGAACCCTCTTTACGGTTTTGATCTCCTCTGTGGATATAAGGCCACCCAGAACCACAGACTGCTCGGAGTTAAGCTCCACCGTTGCCTCTGCTTTGCGGGTATGGATAGCCGGAACGTCCCAGCCGGATATGGTTATGGCATTGGTCCAGTCAAGGCTTGAGACCTCGGGCAAGATCTTCAAATTAATCAGGTTAGTATCAACTATAGTAGGAAGAAAATTCAACTTGACCCCGTATTCCTTCCACTCGATTGCTATGGAGGTAGCCTGGCCAACAGTTGCTGACTGAGCAATGGGAATAGGGATCTCCCCTCCGACCAGAAAACTCGCTTCCTCTCCGCTCAAACTAACCAGCTGGGGATTGGCTAAAAGCCTTAGATCACCGCTCTGCTTTAATGCTTTTATTATCGTTCCGAATTTTCTTTTATCTCCGATCCACTTTATCACCCCGGTGATACCCTCGCCAGCAGATAAGTCATCACTTTCAGGATCCGGAGTGGTAACCTGTCCGGAATAGGTCCCAAGTATCTTGGTACCCTTCTTTATATGGCTGTCATCCTCATCCACCATTAAAAAATCAGCTCCTAACTCTTTTAAGGCTGACTTGTTCACCTCCCCCACCTGCACCTCCAGAACCACCTGCTCTCCGGAGATGTTCCGCTCCACCTTAACGTCATACATTTTATGCTTTTTGGACTCACCCCAGACAAAAAGCGTGGTCACTCCCACTTCCTTACCGATTATAACCAATTCGTTGGGGGTCACCGATACCACGTCAGCGATATCCTCGTTAGCTAAAGATACGGTCTGGATTTTCTCCGGGTAGGCCAAAACTATCGATTTTCCTTTCATCACCCTTAAAAGCTCGGACTGGGCTTGTGAAGTTGAAGCCATAAAAAATAATACTAAAATCGATGCTGCTAAAACTAAAAATCCCCCGCTTCTAATTTTAGCGTTTTTCAATTTGTTCTCCTTTCAAAAGGCTATTTCAAATTATCCCTTTTTCTTCCCTGCTTCCTATTTCCCCTCTTCTTTTTTCTCGGTCATTGCCGGGATTTCTTTTTTCTTCTCGGTTCCTTTGATCACCGTAACCGAATCAGGCAATTCAGGTTCCATGTATACCTCCTTGATCCTGTCCCTGTAGACCACTCTGGTTTCTGGCTTTTGCTGCTTCTTAGTCTTGAGTATTCCGGTCTTGCTAACCGGATCAACCGTTACCAGCTCATCATCGGTGGGGTTCCTCAAAGACAGATGAAGCTTCCCCTCATTGGAGGCTAACGCTAAATCCTGAGCACCCTCAGGATCGACCAGAAGGGTAACCGACTGGACGGTGATGACCTTGTTCTCCTTCTGCTCGGTCTTCTCTCCGGCTGCCAATACCTCCACATTCTGCAGGATGGTCTTGGCAATGGCATCCCTTGAGCTTCCGGTTTGCTGAACCGTCAGGATGACGTCAACCCGGTCACCGGGAAGGATAAATCCCGAAACTCCGGACACCTTATCCACCTGAATGGAGGAAGCCCTTTTGCTCTTCTCGATCAGAAGGGAAAGACCTCCGCCTTTGGAGGAAAGTTTTGACTCCAGGATCGGCTCGTTCTCCATCAAGAAAACCTTGGTAACCTGACCTAAAAGGCTGTCCTTGACCATATAGGAGCCTTTGGGAACGCTCGCCTTGGGGAACATGGCTATCCTCATCTCATCCTGGTCTAAAGCCTCCCCGAAGGTCAGATCCTTGGATGTCACCACCACCGGCTCCAGATCGAGTGCTCTTTCTCCGGACTCCGCATTCAGATACATATAGGTTAATCCAGCAGCAACTCCGGCAAAAGCAAAGGCAAGGAAGATCACTAAAACGACTCCGATTTTTCCCATAATCTAATTACCTCCTTGGCTGGGCACAAGCCCAACCTGGATTGGATATTTATCTAAAGCCCATAAAGGGCGCTGTTTTCAAAACCATGCTTAAAAAAAACCGGCTATCCTTCATACTTCATCACCGTAAACCCTTTCAGCTCGACGATTCCGACAAAGGAGCTGATGATGGTACCGCTCAACACCTCGAAATCAGTGGTTACCTCAACAGTTACGCTTTTATTCACGGTATCAAATTGTATGTCTATAGTTTTTGGAGTAATATTAGCTGCATTTAAAATCTCCTGAACCCGACTTTTTACTGAGCTACTATCGTCCACAGCAGAGACCGCAGCCAATCTCGCCCCTTCCCTCGAAGCCGTATGAAGAACGTTCTTGGTCATAATCGCCCTGCCGAACTCGGTTATACCGAACAAAACCAGAAGCAGTACCGGCAGAACCAGGGCAAACTCGACTACGGATTGACCCTTTTTGTTTTTGGTGAATCTCTTTAGCATTTTAAATCTAAACTATCTTACCTGCAATCAAATAAAGTATCGTTCCTGCTCCTATTGCCAAACCGTATGGTATGGCAATACTCTTTTTAAAAGTAGCCGTTCCGGTCTCGGGTGCACGAAAAAGAAAGACACATTTTAGAAATAACCAAATTCTTTTAAACGTGTCAAGTAAATTTTTATTTGCTAAAGCCACTATTATCGCAATCACTCCTCCCACTAACGCAGTATAAAAGAATACGTTCACCACCGCATAACTTCCTAAAAGCGCTCCCACAGCACCCATGAACTTAACGTCTCCACCTCCCATCCCGCCCAAAATAAAGGGCAGGATCAAAAGTCCCATCCCCACCAAAAACCCGAAAAACGCAAATAACAGCCCGTTCCAGCTATTGCCCAGAAAGTTTGCCAGAAAACCCAGGGCAATAGCTGGAAGGGTAAGACAGTTCGGAATCTTTCGCCAGCGTAAATCCGAATACAAAGCGAGCAAAACCAAAGCAACTGTTACGATTATTATCGGCTCCTTTATCATATTTTGAAAGTTCATTTTTTACCTCTTTTGCTCGCATAAAAAACCATCTGAAATATGGCTTAGGTTCCACCCAGCTTAGCATAGATATCGTTAAATACTTTATCGACCTGCCCGCCAACTAACTCGATTCCGACAATTGCAATCAATGCAATAAACAGAACCAGAAGGGCATACTCGATCATATCCTCTCCTCTTTCGTCTCTTAAAAGTCTTTTCAGCATCTTTTATCCCTCCTTTCTTTTTAGGATTTTTCCGAACTGGTTATTTACTTATGATTTTATATACAAATTCCATACCATATCTGGATAATTTTTATCACAAAATAATCTTACCAGGTTATACCTCCAAATAGATCGCTAACTACCTCACCCACCAGCTTCACACCCGCCATCACCACTATCGCGATTAAAAGAACCAAAAGCCCGTACTCGATCATATCCTCTCCCCTCTGGTCTCTGAAAAGCTTCTTCAACATCTCTCATCCCTCCTCTTTTTTAGGATGGTAACCGAACCTCTATTTACTGTATTCATTATATAACAAATTCTATACCATCTTTTAGAAATTCTCTTTGAACCCTTTATTTATAATAAATACGTTAAATACTCTCAAGTCAAGAAAAAACTTATGTTTGCAAGCTTCTTCACATATCTCGCAAAGAGTTAGCTATCGAATGTACACGAAAAAAACTGCTTGAAAAATTGCATAAAATGTTAGTTTTTCTGACAATAATATAAATTATCTAATCAAAAGCATCTTCTTAGTCTGCAAAAAGTCCTTTGTCTTTATTCTGTATAGATATACTCCACTCGCAACTTCCTTCCCACATCCATCCTTACCATCCCAGATGATTTTATACTTTCCAGCTCTGCGAGGCTCATCCACCAGAGTTTTTACTTTCTGTCCCATGATATTGTATACTGTTATGTTGGTGTGGATGGAACTATGAACCGTGAACTGTGAACCAAGAACGGTGTAGTGGATTGTGGTGGTGGGATTAAAGGGATTGGGATAATTCTGGCTCAGCAAAAATTCCTGAGCTGATTCTTCATTCTCCTCATCAGGAACATCAGAGCCGGGATAACAACTGATCACCGAAACGCTGCTGTCTCCGTAATTAGCAGTATAAACCTTGTTATTTGAGGAGTTATAAACGATATCCTTGGGCCATTTCTTCACCGGAAGTGTATTCAACACATCATCCGTTTCCCCGTCGATAACGCTCACGCTGTTGCCGTTATAATTGGCGCAGTAAATTCGATTATTCTGGGGATTATAAACCAAAGCCTCAGGGGTAAGACCGGTAGAGACCGCCTTTATCACCTGATCGGTTTCACAATTTATTATGGCAACGTTGTTGGAGCTGGCATTGGCACAATAGATTTTATTGTCAGAAAAATTATAAGCTAAAGCACAGGGATAACCCCCCACCGGGACCGTGGTAATAACCCCATCCGTGACCCCATCTATAACCGTAAGGTTATGGCTCTTGAAATTCGCACAATAGATTTTATTATCTTTAAAATTGCAGGCTAAAGCTAAAGGCCTGTCTCCACAGGGGATGGTGGCAACCAAAGTGTCCAGAGTTCCGTCAAT
>LJUW01000107.1 GCA_001304315.1 candidate division Zixibacteria bacterium SM23_73_2
ATCCCACCTTTACCCCCATATACCGAACATCCCCCGTGAAAACTGAATCTGGAATGGGATTAACGCTCCCTAACAAAACGCTGAAAACCCCCTTTTCAACCACAACAGCAGACTGGGTATCTGCCCAAAAGATCCCACCATCTGTAGCAGCATCATAAATGGTGAATATCATTTCAACCGTGGTGTCAATCAAAGCCCCAGATGGTTTAGTAATCTTCCCCTGATAGTTAATCATCTGGGGAACGTCTGCATAAACCAGGGATGAGAGTAAAAAGATGATAACTAAAACAACCGGAAAAAAGGTTTTTGTGCATCTCATTTGTGCACTCCTTTCCTTTTAAAAGGTTAAAATGAATGGAATTCGACTTTTTGTATTTTATGAATCTAAAAGTCCCAACATCACCTCCCCGGCTGAATTAGAGTTTTAAAGAGCCTCCCCCTCTTTTCTCCCCAATCCTTTGAGGATGATATAAAAAAATAAAAACAAAACCTCGACGCCTAAAATTGTTCTCAGGGCAATTCAAAGCATTTATTTTGAGGCCTTTCTTGTATTTTAACCTCAATAACCTTATTTGTCAAGGGAAATTTAATGTAATATTGATATTATAAGATAGTAAGATGCTTTTTTATGTTGGTCAAATCCTATATTTGGAGAAGTTCGAAGGTAGATCTGAAGAATTATGCTCATTGTTTTGTTGAAATTGGAATTTCGATCTACTATGTAAAAAGTGGTGTCAGGAGTTCCCTCCTGACACCACCTGTCGGGAGGTAACTCCCGACAGCACCAAATGTCCCTTGATATAAAGACAGATTGTTTCGTCACTTAGTTCTTCGCAATAACAGTGCAAAAACAAGCTTGGATTGAAAACAAAAGCCCACTTTTCAGGTAAAGTGGGATCTCCGTTTTTGTTTTCAAGCGGGTATAAATCCCAACGCCGCCTCCTTAAGTTCGTAATCAAAATGAATAACAGGTTAAGGCTCTTCATTTATCTTGACAAAGGACGATGTTTTTATTATAAAAGAATAAAGGCGGTGTAGCTCAGTCGGTTAGAGCAGCGGAATCATAATCCGCGTGTCGGGGGTTCGAATCCCTCCACCGCTATATTTTTAAATGAGTTCCAGTTTGATTCAACTAATAATGGAGCTCTTGCTCAACCCTTTTGTGTCATTCTGATCCCGCCTTTGGCGGGGGGAAGAATCTCATTTTTCCTGCGAATAAAAGGTCCTTCACTTCGTTTCCCGGCCTGACCGCCAGGGACAGGCGGGGGGACATTTGTGGACTTCGGCAACAGCACCTAATTCTCTGCAAATAAGAAAGATAAAGGGCTTCCAGATCGAAATATTACGTCTTTAACAGGGTGGAGGTCCGCCTTTGAGCAGATAATTTGCCAGATAGATCACGTCTGACATATTGATTTCCCAGTCGCAGTTTACGTCACCTGATAGTTGGATGGCCGGAGAAGATCCACTTTTAAGCAGATAATTGGCTAAATAAATTACGTCGGAGAGATTAATCTCCTCATCGGAGTTGACGTCTCCTCGCAGAGCATCTAATTGTACATATTTGATGGTGACATAGTCGTTGGCCGAAGAGGTACCGACAGACTGGCCGGTCACGTAGACGTAGTTGGAATCATCCACCGTTATGGCTTTAGCATTGTCCCAGGAGTCCGAGGGTCCGTTGTACCTGGCTAACCAGAGCTGGTTTCCATCCTGATCGTACTTCACCGTAGCAAAATCATCCGCCGTTAAATCCAGATCATCGCTCCATCCAGTCACGTAAGCATTTCCCCGGTTGTCGATTGTCAGGACATTGGCTCCATCGCAGCCGTCCAGCCAGGAGTGGTAAAAAGTTCCACAGAGCTGGTTACCCTCATCGTCGTATTTTACGGTGGCATAATCAAAAAGCGTTTCGCTTCTGCGGTCCCATCCGGTAACCCAGACATTACCGAAATTGTCCGCCTCTATGTCAAGAGCAGTTGCTCCGGGAGTTATGGTTTGCTCGGCAGCAAAGGTTTTTGCCCAGCCTTGGTTACCGTTTGAGTCGTACTTGACGGTTGCATACTGGTAAAGCGTGCTGCTGGAATAACACCAGCCGGTAACATAGACGTTGCCGGAGCCATCCAGGGCAATAGCGTTGGCATAATTATCCCCACTTTCGGGACCATCGTATCTGCGCACCCATAAGGTATCCCCATCGGGGTCGTATTTCAGAGTGAGATAATCGTAATATGTTCCCTCCCCACGACTAACTCCGGTCACGTAGATGTTTCCCCAAGGATCCACCGCGATACCATTTGCCCAGTCAGCATCGTTGCCTGGCCCGTTGTAATTTTTTACCCAGATCTGGTTGCCGTTCTGGTCATATTTCAGGGTTGCGTAGTCTTTTCCCATTCCACTGTTAGAACTGAATCCGGTGACATAGACGTTCCCGGAACCGTCCAAAGCCAAAGCATAAGCTACATCATTGCCATTTGACGGTCCGTTGTATCTTCTTACCCAGGCGGTATCCCCGCTGGACTGGTACTTTATGGTTAGATAATCGGATTTGCTCCCGCTGCCATGGCTGGAACCGGTAACATAGACGTTACCCAGATCGTCTATTGCCATAGCGAATGCGATATCGGAGGTATCCGCAGGACCGTTGTATCTTCTAACCCAGGCAGTGTCCCCGTCGGGATAATACTTTATCGTGGCATAATCTGAAAATGTTCCGTTGCCCGTGCTGTATCCTGTTATGTATACATTGCCGCTGTTATCTACCTCAATGGCACAGGGCACATCCTCCGAGTTACCCGGTCCGTTGTAGGTTCTCACCCAGACATTATCCACAACCATCCCCCCTACTGCAGTTACTGACCAGAAAACGACCAGAGAAAGTAAAGTTAAAAACAACATACGATCTTTTGACATAAAACCTCCTGGACTTTAAGTAGAAATAAGAGTTTATCTTATCATAGATAGGTTTCTTTTAGATTTTCTCTGCTTTAATAATATAATATTTTTAAAACAAAATGCAATAGTTTTTTTGAATTTTATCTCCTTTAAAAATATAACATTTTTTCAAAATTAAGCAGGAGGAAATTTTATGATGGGATTAGGATTATTGACGAGTATCATCTGGTATCTAAAGAACCATTAAACTTGTTATTTCTTCCTAATTCGCTTTGAACTAAATGGTTATGTATGACAGTTTTTTATCGGCAAGGTTTTTCCTTTATGCAAAAGAAAGAATTAAAGTTATTTTTGACCCTAACAATTCATTGTCAGAAAAGAGTTGGTTCTAAAGCTTTATTTCCTCCAAAATTTAAAAGAGAAAGGGTTTATCTAAATAATTAAAAAGATTTGCCGATAAATTAAAAGAATTTAGATGGTTAAAACTACGCGAAAATCTTCTATCCAAAAGGAGAGAGTATGAGAAAAGAGAAGAAGTTTTTGACGGGGATAAAGCTTATCCTTGTTTTTGGCTTAGTGGTCAGTTTGATAACTTTGTTTTCCTGCGAAAGGAAAATCACCGAGCCTCCGGAGGAAGTTCAATCCAGGGTTTACTCGGTAAACGTCTCACCTCAGATCATCGAGGAGGGGCAAAGTTCAACAGTTGAGGCCTGGGTTACTGATCAGAACGGGTATGCCATAGCTGGCGTGGAGGTCCATTTCTACATCTCTCCGGATTCTCTGGGCTGGTTTTCGCCCAGTTATGCGTTAACCGATTCTGCGGGAAAAGCCTCCACCCAATTTCATTCCTTTTACTGGGGACTTGCCTCGATCGAGGCAAAAGTCGGGGACGATGTCAAATCCACCCAGCTGGTCATCCAGGAGAAGATAATGGGAGGAACCGATCTGATAAACATCCAGATAGAGCCCTCCACCTTGATCGCAGACGGTGTTTCCTCTGCGGATGTGACCATTACCGTCACCGACTCAATTGGAAACCCGGTGGAGGATGGAACCGTAGTGAAACTGGTTGCCGGGGAGAAGTTCGTGGACATCGATATGGATGGGTATTTCACCCAGTTCGTGGATTCTCTGGTTTACGATGCCAACGACAACGGCAGGTGGGATCCCATGGGAATGATCTCATCCACCGAGACCACGGTATCAGGAGTGGCACAGGCGACCTACACCTCCGGGGTTTACTCCGGGCAGGTGTATCTCAAAGCTACGGTTGAAAAGGAAACCAAGATCACTCAAGGTGAGAAAACCCTGCAGCTTACTCCTAATACTGCGGTGTCAAGCATATCCCTAACCAGTCAGGAGATATCCATCCAGGTCAGGGGAACAGGAGGAATCGAATCCTCGATGATAATAGCGACCGCATATGATGAATTCGGCAACAGGGTGCCCGGAGGAATATCGATTGATTTCGTGATCACCGAGGGGCCACAGGGAGGAGAGAACATAAGCGGCGTGGGATACGGCCCGGTTATCGCAGCCACCAATGCCATTGGTGAGGCTAACGTCACCCTTAACAGCGGGATAATCTCGGGAACGGTTAAGATGAAAGCACTGGTGGGCTCGGTTGAATCCCAGGTTACCAAAGTAACCATAAACGCTGGCCCTCCAGCTTACATGTCCCTGGGAGCGGAACCTTTGAACATAAGGGGCTGGGATTACGTTAACGTGATCTCGGATATAGTGGCGATGGTTAACGACATCTACGGAAATCCGGTTCCGGATAATACCTCGGTCTATTTCTCAACCGAGGAGGGAATGGTGGACGCTCACTCAGAAACGGTGGGAGGTTTGGCCAAGAGCACCTATCACTCCGGTGACCCCCGAAACGATGGAATCGCTTTGATCTATGGCTCCACCTCAGGAGGCACGGTTGCCGATACTTTAGGCCTGATAGTTTCCGGGCCACCATATTATGTTGATTTTCTGGCTTATCCCACCTCAATTCTGGCTAATGGAAAAGACAAGGGGGACGTGCTGGTAAGAGTACTGGATCTAAACCAGAATTTAGTGGTGGGGGGAACCCCGGTTGAAATGGAAACCAACTTCGGATTGATTGCATCCGGATTTACCGAGGATGGGATTTGTGCCAGTTTGTTTGAGACCGAGCTTATAAGTGCGGTTTTGGACATGGACTACTCACCGGTGTCTCCGGATGACGGCATCGGAGCTTTAGCTACGGTTGAGGCCAGATCGGGATGGGCTGCCAACTGGGTTACGGTCTCTTTTCTCACCGGAGCCGCATACAGCAAGAACTGTGGCATCGACATGCCCGGTGAGATTCAGTACGGAAGCTCGGTTCCCATCGAGGTGAACATAGAGGACAGATACGGAAATCCTCTGGGCGGGCATCAGCTTCAAGCTAGCTCCTTCGGATTGGGTTGCAGCATAATCGGAGCAACCCAGACCACTGACGCATACGGTGTTGCTGACGGCTTCACCTTCGTGGCAACTGCGGATACCACGGTGAAATCAGCAACTATAACCATGATCGATCAGGATCCCCGAGGGGGAATCGTCTTAAGCAAAAAGGTGAGTTTGAAATCAGAGGAATAATTGATTAAATAAAAAATTAAAAAACAAGCCGCCACGGTTAATTTTCGTGGCGGTTTTTTTATTTTTAACGGTTAATAAAAGAGCTTTTCACTTGAGCCACTTGCTCATTATAACGAAATCCATCCCGTACCAGTGTTTTTTCAGGTAGGCTTCCAGAACAAAGCCGGATTTTAGATAAAAGGTTATGGCTGGAATTAAAAAAGGGAAGGTGTAGGCAAAAATCTTATGGCAGCCTTTTTTTCTTGAGTATTCCATAACATCTGAGAGCAGCTTTTTGCCAACCCCCTTTTTCTGTACCAGAGGATCGGTGCATATCCAGGCAAGGTCAGAAAGGCCACCTTCCTGAAATCTGCCAATTGTTAAACCTAATATCCCGTGTTTTTCATAAGCGACAAAACCGTAGCAGCTTTTATTGTCTATAAAACGAGTAAAAGTCTCATTGGAATAGCGTTTCAGCTCCTCCTCAAATAGCTTCTGAGGATAGACTTCTTTCTCATACTTTTCCCAGGACTTTTTTCTTGCTCTATGAGATAAATCAACACAATCTTTTATATCCTCTTTTTTCATTTCCCGGATTTGCATCTTTTAATCCTCTTTGTTATAAACTGACATACCTTCGCTCATTGTAACTTAAATATGTATAGCAAATATAGGCAGAGTTATTTTTTTCTTTCACTTTTGTAGTTTGTTTTTACCGGTTTAGAACAATTAACACATTTTTTCAAATACCACGACAGTTTAGCTCCACATTCACATTCCCATCTCTTTTTTTGATATTCAAGCCAGGATCCCTCTCCTATTTTATTCAACATTTTTAAATTATCAATACAATCCGAATGATGTGGAATGCCATCGTTATTAAATTTTATTAATAGTTCACAGGGGAATTTAACACATTCACCACAGTTAGATATATTTTTACTCCTGGCACAATCTCTTATTTCACATCCATCATCTTGATTATCCAGTTTGCAGCCAGGACAGAATTGCAAATCAGCATCCTTATATTTATCATATTTTGAGGGCATATCCTGCAGGTGTTTATGAGCTTTCTCCTCGTATGCAACCTTAAAACTGCAAGCACCGCAATAAAGACCACAATAGGCGATAAGTTTGTTATTCTTACTCATCTAATCCTATTTCTTAGTTTTTCGGGGTGAGGGCACCCCGAAAGAACAAAAGATAGTGTCGTTGGTTCGGGGTACCCCTACCTCGAACCAATACATTTTTTAGTTACTACTGATGAGAATCCTTTTATCTAATTCATTCCTTAAATCAGAAATCTTATATCTATTCTGCTCCATCGAATCCCTTTCCCTCAAAGTCACTGTATCATCCTCAAGGGTCTGGGAATCGACGGTTATGCCAAAAGGAGTACCGATCTCATCCTGGCGGCGGTAGCGCCTGCCCACTGCTCCCCCTTCGTCGTAGAAGACCTTGAGATGAGGTCTTAACATCGTCTCGATCTTTTTAGCGATCTCGGGCATATTATCCCGCTTGACCAGAGGGAAAATACCCGCTTTTATCGGAGCTATCTTGGGATCCAATCTTAAAACCGCTCTTTTTTCTCCTTTGACCTCCT
>LJUW01000108.1 GCA_001304315.1 candidate division Zixibacteria bacterium SM23_73_2
TGCGGTTTTAGAATTCGATGAGTTCACCAAGAAGGGGAAGGTTAAAAATCCGGACAAAAACGCCATGACCTTCGACTATCAGGCGCCAGCCAAAGATTTAAAGGTTGCCCAAAACCAGACATTGTGCCGGGAGTTTGCCAAAAGACAGGGTATAAAGCTACTTTTCGATGTCAACTCCGGAATAGGTCAGCATGTTCTTTTAGAAAAAGGTTTTGTCAAGCCCGGCTCGGTGATCATCGGAACTGACAGCCATATGAACCTTTTGGGTGCGGTTGGCTCCTTCTCCACCGGCGTGGGAACGACCGATATCGTTGGGTCCTGGTATTCGGGAAATTTGTGGTTCAGGGTTCCTGAGACGATAAAGGTGATCTTCAAGGGGAATTATAAAGAGCCTGCCTCAGCCAAAGATTTGACCCTGAAATTTGTAAATCAGATAGGTCCGGATAAACCCAATTACAAATCCCTGGAGTTCGTGGGGAAACCCATAGCTAACTTATCCTTAGCCGGAAGGTTGACTTTGGGAAGCATGGTGACTGAGGTTAATGGAAAGATAGCTTTTATCAATCCAAGCGGTGAGACATTTGACTTTTTGAAAGAAAGAATAAAGGATAGATTTGAGATAAAAACAAGCGATGATGATGCTTTGTATCAGGAGGAGATGGAGATTGATGTTGGTAATTTGATACCCCAGATAGCCTGCCCCCATTCCCCGGATAATGTCGTTCCAGTTGAAGAGGTTGAAGGACGATTTTTTAACCAGGGATTCATCGGCTCCTGCACTAATGGGAGGTTCGAGGATTTCGAGATAGCTGCCAGGATATTAAAAAAGGCCGGTAAAATTCATCCGGATATGAGATTGATAATCGTTCCTGCAACCAGGGAGGTCGCATCCCGGATGCTTAAAGCAGGACTGTATCAGATATTCATGGACCTGGGGGCGATGATCGCCAATCCCGGATGTAGTCTCTGCACAGCCGGACATCACGGGGTTTTGGGCAAAGGGGATGTGATGCTTTCCACCTCCAACCGGAATTTCCTGGGCAAGCTGGGCAAGGGTGCAGAGGTATATCTTTGCAGTCCAGCAACAGTAGCAGCTTCCTGTGTTGAGGGAAAAATCACCGATCCAAGAAGGTACTTTAAGGTTTAACGGTTTAAGAGTTCAATAGTTAAAAGGTTCAATGGTTTAAGGGTCGTATGGTTGTTAAGAGTTTTGAGGATCTCAATGTCTGGCAGAGAGCCCGAGAGTTAATCAACAGGATCTACACTGTTACTAAAAATACAAAATTTTCTTATGACCGAGGTCTTACAGATCAGATCAGGCGTGCTGCTGTATCGATAATGTCGAACATATCCGAGGGTTTTGAAAGAGGATCTAATGTTGAGTTCATTCAGTTTTTATATATTGCTAAAGCATCCTGTGGAGAGGTAAGATGTCAACTTATTATTGCTTTTGATCAGGGTTATATAGATGAGAAAGATTTTATCGAAATCAAAGAGATGACTATGAAAGTTTCAGGTATGATTGGAAATTTGATTGCCTATCTAAGGAAGTCAAAATTGAAAGGGACTAAATTTAAAAAAGCTAATAAAAAGTCAATCAAAGAAGAGTTGGATGAAATCCTTGAAAAATATACATCAAAAAAGCACTGAACAGTTAAACCATTAAACCGTTGAACTATTAAACCATTGAACCATTCACGATGAAAGGAACCCTTCTTAACACCGCCACGGTTATCATCGGAAGCCTGTTGGGGCTTTTGATAGGGAAGAGATTTTCTGAAAAGCTCAATACCATGGTGATGCATGCTCTGGGTTTGGCAACCCTTTTGATCGGGGCAAAGATGGCCTTTAAAACTGAAAATATCTTAATAGTTATCGGTAGTTTAGCCATCGGTGGTATCCTGGGGGAGATTCTCAGAATTGAGGATGGTCTGGAGAGATTAGGCCAGTTTATAAAATCAAAACTTAAATCCCAGTCGGGCAATTTCGTACTGGGTTTTGTCACATCAAGCTTGGTCTTTTGCGTTGGACCTATGACTATTGTGGGTTCAATAAAGGATGGGATATCGGGGGATGCCTCCATTCTTTACGCCAAGTCGATTTTAGACGGTTTTGCCTCGATAGCTTTTGCATCCACCCTGGGGATAGGGGTTATATTTTCAGCTTTAACCGTTTTAATATTTCAGGGCTCTTTAACTCTTTTGGGTGCTCAGCTTTCTTTTCTAATGGAACCTCAGATCTTAAACGAGCTTTCCGCAACCGGTGGTTTGATTATCGTGGGGATAGGATTTAATCTGTTGGGTATCAAAAAAATCAGGGTGGGAAATTTTTTGCCCGCCCTGGTGATATCTGTGATCTTCGCATTATTGTAAGACGAAAGATAGCTTTCAACAAAGGATTTTTCAAACTTCTCAAAAGAAAAACCCTTGACAAATGGCAAGTTTTGCGTATAATAGAGGAATAGTCAATAGGGAGTGCCTATAGGAAATAGTTAAAGGTTTGAAAGTCGGATTTTTGTTAAAAAAGGTTTTGTGGATGATCGAGATGCCTTTAACTATTTTATCTAAGGTTGAACCTTACCGAGTGGTTTTTTCGCTTTCTTTTAAAAGCTCGGTTTTTTTATTGGGAAAGTTTGTGAGCCATAAGATATTTATTGTTCTTTTTTTAATATTTTCTTTTTCCACCTCCTTGGCTTGGTCTCCTTACCCGGATGTACAACTTCTTGGATCTGATGAAGATGGCATCGTTTTTAAATATACTGTTCAAAAATTTACCACTTCCAAAATTAAAACTCAGGGGAAAACCTATGATTTGATTAGAATCCCCAGTTGTACTGAGACAGAGAGTGTAGGCAAACCTCAGTTGCCTCAAAGAATAGTGATTTTAGGAGTACCTGCGGGATGCGAGATCAAGGTTAAGGTCCTGGATTCAAAATACCAGGAGCGGTCTGATTTGTACATAGCTCCTGTTCCGGGGATTCTTTACGATTGGGAAGAGATGCCAACTTACCAGTTCTCCGAGGATCTGGAAGCTTATTCAAAAAATCAATTTTATCCAGAAGACCCGGTGTCATCGGAGAAATCCTTCTGGATAAGGGATCAGAGAGTTGTCAGGATAATATTAAATCCGTTTTGCTTCAATCCCCAAAATAAAAAAACAAGGATTTACGAATCAATAACTTTACGAATTGATTTTGCGGGCGAAAAATCCTATGGGGAAAAAACAACTGAGAAGAAAAGCTTTGAGGATATCTACAAAAACGTACTTTTAAACTATCAGCAAGCCAAAAGCTTTCGCCAAAAAAAGAAAAAACCCGCGCTGTTTAAAACTTTCGGAGAATCGCCATTTATTTTTTCTGATGTCTGGTATAAAATTGAAATTGAAGAAGAGGGAATTTATAAAATCGATAGATCCGATTTAGAGAAAGCTGGAATAAATGTAGATGAAATAAATCCAAAGGATATCAGGATTTTCAACGGTGGCGGCAGAGAGCTTCCCCTGGATAATTCCGAGCCCAGACCCAAGTTAAAAGAGCAGTCGATTGAGGTTTTCGGTCAGGAGGATGGTAAATTTGACCAGGGAGATTACATTCTCTTCTATGGTTGGAGCGTAAATGGCTGGGAATACGATACATCCAAAGGTGAGTATCAGCATTATCGAAACCATTATACCAACAGGAATGTTTTTTGGTTGACCTTTTCAGGTAGCTTTCCCGATTCAGCCAAAAGGATCAAGGAAAACGATTGTAGCCTAATCCATACAAATTTCTACGTTCCTCAGGCTTTTAAGGAGCATGTTTTTGAGGAGAACGACAAAGAAGTTTATACATCAGGAGGGTATATCTATGATTACTTTAACTGGTACGAATCCAAAAGTAACAGTTATTCAAAAAATATAGTCTTGGACAATGTTAAAGATGATAGTGCAACCATCAAGGTTAAGACCAGATCCACTCACTCTGTTAAGGTGAAGGTTAATGGAACAAATGCTTCGATCTTGGATCACATCAATCAGATAACCTATGCTTTATCCGATCGGATCAAGGAAGGTGAAAACAGAATAGATTTTGAATTCACAAACTCGATTTATTTTGACTGGTACGAGTTTTTTTATATGAGGGAATTTAAGGTAGAGGATAATGAACTTATGTTCGTATCGCCCGACACCTCGGGGATAATTGAATACCACCTATCGGGTGTCGGTTCGGCTTCAGTTCTGCTTTTGGATATAACCGATAGGTTTAATCCTCAAAGGTTGGTCGGGTTTAAGATCGAAAGTGATACTCTGAGATTTCAGGACGAGCTAAAGGAGAAGGACAAAAAAAGGTATTACCTTTTTACCGAGGCAGATTTAATTCACCCTCGATCGATCACAAACGATGAAAAATCCAATTTAAAAGACCAGTCCAATCAAGCGGATATTTTGGTGATAGCTCATCCTGATTTATCGAATCCCCTTTATGAATATGAGCTTATGAGGGAACAGGAGGGTGTGGAGGTCAGGACAATCGATGTTTTCGATATATATGACGAGTTCTCCTGGGGAATTTTCGATCCGGTAGCAATAAGGGATTTTCTGAAATTCAGCTTCGATTATTGGCAACCTCCCAAACCAAGTTTTGTCCTTTTAGTCGGTGATGGAAACTATGATTTTAAGAACAATTTAGCTGTCAGCCCAAAGAGTAAAATCCCTCCTCTGGTGGCACTTTATCCGGTTTCGGATGATAACTTTATCTATTTCGGAAATCCGGGAGATCTGGATTCTGACTCAGAGGGAGAGGTTGATATGATAATAGGGAGAATTCCTGCGAAATCCGGTTTTGAAGTTGAAACTTTTATGGAGAAAATATGGGAGTACGAGAAAGAGCCTGTTTTTAGAAGATGGAGAAATACTGTCACATTGGTGGCTGATGATTTTAATGAGGGGTGTGCTGATATCGACGGATTATGGAATTATCACACCCGGGATACTGAGATTTTAGCGGAATCTCATATTCCCCGATCTTTCAATTTAAATAAGATTTACCTTCTGGACTTTCCTTTCGATGTGAACTGGCGGAAGCCCGGAGCGACAGATGCAATCGTGGATGCATTTAACCACGGAACAGTTCTGCTCAACTGGATAGGTCATGGTAACACCCAGCAGTGGGCTCATGAAAAGGTGTTCAAAAGAGTAGAGGATATTCCGAGATTGGAGAACAAAGGGATGTATCCTCTGGTCTTCTCAGCCACCTGTTCAAACGCTATCTTTTTCGATCCTTTAAAGGAATCTTTAGCTGAGGATTTGGCAAGAGTTGAATCAAAAGGAGCAATAGGAGTGATCTCATCCACAGGTCGGGTTTCGCCTGGTCCCAATGCGGCTTTAAACTTTGCTTTCTACGATTACCTTTTAGATTCAAAGATGAGAATTGGAGAGGCGCTTTTTTCAGCTAAGCTTTCCCGCCAGTCCGCTTATAATGCAGGGAATGATAGATATTATGTGCTTTTAGGAGACCCTTATACCAAATTGGCTTCACCCAGACTCCAGGTGAAAATTAAAGATGTAAATCCGGATACTCTTTCTGCGCTGAGATTAGTGAGGTTAAAAGGGGAGGTAACAGATTCACATGGCAATTTAAAGGATCAATTCTTTGGGGTGGCAGATATTTTGGCTTTAGATTCTAAAAGAGAAAGGTCCCATCTGATGCCCAACGATTCGATTTTGTCCTACGAGCTTTCCGGTCAGGTAATCTTTCGTGGTAGCGTGGAGGTAAAATCTGGCATATTCGATGCCAGCTTTTTTGTCCCTAAGGATGTAAGCTATGGAGGTAATACTGCCAGATTGAGCGTTTATTCAAAGGATTCATACACCGATGGAGCAGGTGCTTTGGATTCACTTGTGGTATTGGGCTCCGATTCTGGTTTTGCAGATACCTTGGGTCCGGAGATAAAGGTTGGTTTTTCAAGTAACCCGGATTTTCAAGAGGGGGATTTCATTAAATTTGGAGCAACGATGATCCTGGAGGTTTCCGATTCCAGCGGGATCAATCTCACCGGTGAGGTGGGGCACGGGATCAGTTTGATATTTGACGAGGATT
>LJUW01000035.1 GCA_001304315.1 candidate division Zixibacteria bacterium SM23_73_2
TCCGAGGTTGCAGTATAAGTTCCGGCAAACATCTCTCCCGAGACCAAGGTCTTGACCAGCTCCCCTAAGATATTGTAAATCCTTAAGTTGACTTTACAATCCTCAGGCAAGGAGAAGTTGATGTGGGTAACCGGATTAAATGGATTGGGGTAGTTCTGGGATAAACAGAACTTTTCTGGCACAGCAGCCAAAAGGCTGATTTTTGCAGGATCAGGGGGGCAGAAGTCCGAATCGGACATATCCCAACCAGAATTTCCAGCGAAATCATAACAGGTAACCTTAATTCTTCCCTCAGAGGTCGGCGGTCCGGGAACGGTCCAATCGTACTCCTCTGGGTTTCCCTCCAGCTCAACCACATCGGTCCAGGTATTACCGCTATCGGTGGAGTAGTCGATATCGGTGGCAACTATACCCACGTTATCCGAAGCCTCCCACAAAATCGTGTAAATATGCCCGATGAACAAAACCTCGCCTCCATTGGGCCAGATAACCGTAACATCCGGTGGCACCGGATCTGCCATCCTCAAAGCCTCATAAGCATTGATCCTCCCCGAGCCTAAAAGCCCTTCATATCCGGGGTTGAGATGGTCGATCGAATCGGTGGTCTGAACGATGATATCGAAGATCTCCTGACGTGTCAGGGAACTATTAAATGATTTGATAAGACCGGCCAGACCAACTCCATGCGGACAGGACATTGAGGTTCCGCCCATTACTGCCACATAGTCATTGCCCGGATCGTAATGATAATGATAGGTGCTGATGATATCCGAGCCAGGTGCAGAAACGTCCACCCAGGTCCCGTAGTTGGATGACTGGCCACTGGGCCAGATCGACCTCTGATCAAACGAATCTGTAGCAGCCACAGCCATAACATCAGATCTTCCCTGAAGATAATCCGGAACCGAGCTTCCCTCATTTCCGGCAGCAGCAATGATCAAAACTCCCATTGAAGTAGCGTAGTCAGCAGCAGCAGGAAGCCCACCAGAGGCGGATGAACCCCAGCTACAATTCACTGCGGTGGCACCCATATTGGCAGCATAATACATAGCCTGGGCGCAGAAGTCCATTCGCACATACCCAACCTCCTGACCTCCCAAGGGTCCAGACCAGCCAACCCTCAAAGCCATTATTTTAACGCCGTTAGCTGGCTCATTCTGGGTATCGTTCCATCCACCGGCCAGACCTGCCACTCCCCTTGCGTTGTTGGTAATAGCCGCAGCTATCCCCCCCACGTGGGTCCCGTGACCATTAAAATCAGCAGGATCATTATCCTCTTTGGTGCAGTCTTCGCCGGACCAGCAGGGAGAAGCGTTGTTCACCCAATCCCATCCAATCCAATCGTCCACATAGGTATTACCGTCATCATCGTCTCCGTTAGGTGGATACTCAGCCCAGTTTATCCACACGTTCCCCTGAGTTACGTCGGATGGTGCCAGATAACCGCCCAGATCCTTATGAATATATCTGATCCCGCTGTCCATTATCCCTATCAAAACCGAAGGATTCCCCGTTTCCAGATCCCAGGCTAAATCCGCATCCACATCGTGATCGGAAGCTATTTTTAAATTCCACTGGTAATAAGGAAAAGTGGGCGGGGGATCGTCAAAATAGGTGTCATCCGGGATTCGATAGAGCGGATGAATTCCAATCGGCTCCACATGCTCCACATTGGGGTCGCTGGCGAACTTCTCCATTACCTCCTTGAGGCTCTGTGATTGGTCAAAGGTCACTATATAGTATCTGGAGAGATCAGGAACACCAGAACCCTCCTGCAGGTTTTCTTCTGAATCAAAAGAGTTTATACTAGGATTGTCAGGCTCGAAATCCGGGAACTCCCTCACCATACCGTAAACATTGGTTTCCTGACACAAAAAGTTCACGCTGGGGATATCAGTTACAATCCCTTCCTTTACGCTCCGTACATTCAGCTCCTCTGCCTCCGACTTAAAATTAACCACTATCTGGTTTTGAACGTACTCAATTTTCTGATCGGATAGCTGCTGAGGTTTGACCATTGGAATCCGTATCCCCCTTTGAGCGAAAAGATTATTGGAGAAAACCAAAAACAAAAGTAGAATTATAACTAAAATCAATCCCTTTTTCATCTTAAACCTCCTGTGATTTTGATTTAAGCTTGATCTTACAATATAATTTTTCTACCTATAATATCACCTCCTTTTATAGGTTAAAAAGGTCAAAAACTTTTAAATGTTTTCATTCGCATCACCTCCTTGATGGTTTAGAGTTTAAAGAGTTTGATTTTAGATAAGTTTATGATATCCCTTTACCTGTTCTCCTTTCAAGTGAAAGGCTTTTGGATGATAGAAATTTTTGGTTTATTAGCATCTCCCTGTTTTTGGACAAATCCTATCGTTTTGCTTAATTAGGTAAACTCTTTTTATAATAAATATCTTTATGGTTTTGTCAAGTAAAGTTACTTTTTTCACAAAGTGGACTTGAAAAAGCTTGAATTGTTTTACTTTGCTGGAAAAAGAAGAAATCTGAGATATCAAAAAAGTTTATATGTCAAGCCTAAAGCTAAAGTCTCTTTTAACCTCCCTTTTTTATCTACCTCCTTGTCATATAAAAACTGAACATAAAGGTTAACCGTCAAATATTTGGTGATGCTTGAGGAGAACATATTTTCCCAATTCACATCCACCCACTTCCAGTAGTTCTCTTCTGGAAGACCAACAAGCTCATCCGATTTAGAATAGAAAATCGCTTTGAAAAGAGTTAGTTTGCTGGTGTAGGATATTTTACCTGAAGCCAGCCCGACTTTAAGATCGGTAACCGACTCAATTCCACCATCATTGGATGTCTTTACATCGGTTTTCTCCTGGAGGGTATCGGTTATTTCCCGATTTATGTGCTGTCTTAATCCCAATCCCAACCTGCTCATGAACTCGCTTGTTTCCTTTTTATAAAAAACCCTGGCAATCCCTGCTGATTCGGAAATCTTGATCGGATTGAAATACCGCTTTATCTGGTCAACCGAGGCATCCAAGAACTGGGATTCCAAACGGCCCGCCAGATAGGGGTCAACCCATGCATTTAAGGTAAAACGCAGAAGCGATTCGAAATCAAAAAGGTCAGTCGATTTAAAAGGTTTCATCCACTCTTTTGTATCCTTATCTTGCTGATGGGTCTGACCGAAGGCAAGCTTTAAGGTGTTTTTGCTGTGAAGCTTAGGAGTCAACTGCTTATTTGCAGAGGAGTTGAGATTAGCCATCCAGTTGAAAGAACCAGCCTCCCCCCCAGCCCAGTTGTCACTGTATGAATTCTGAGTCAGATTCAAAGAAAAATCCAGGGATTTCTCCCATCCTTCAGCTAAAAGATTTGAAGAAAATAACAAGATAAAAGATAAAAGATAAAAGATGCAAGACCCAAGACATTTTGAACCTTTAACCTTGAACCTAAGAACGCAAATAAAATCCAAGACAATTACAAAAATAATCTTTGCGAAGCCCGAAGAGTCTTGACCACATCTTGATAATTTCACCTTACCTCCTTTGTTAAAGTTTTTAAATCATTTAACCCACAAGGGGATCTCCCCAAAATTTATTCCGAAAACAGGTACTGCGATAAAATAAACCACCAGGGTAATGATCACAGCACCCAAAAGATTCATAAAAAATCCTGCTCTGGCCATCCGGGGAATAGTGACCCAACCAGAGCCGAAGACGATGGCATTGGGGGGGGTTCCTACCGGCATCATGTAAGCGTAGGAATTGGAAAGGGTAGCTGGAATCATGAGCAAAAAGGGATGCATCCCTGCCCCAACTGCGGTGGATGCTAAAACCGGCATCATCATAGCAGACATGGCTGTATTTGAGGTTATCTCGGATAAAAATGTAAATGAAAGACAGATTAAGGGTATCATTAAAATCGGTGGAACTCCGGCAAAAGTTTGAAGCTTTCCCGCAATCCACCTGGAAAGTCCGGTTGTATCCATTCCCGATGCCAATGCAAAACCTCCTCCGAAAAGAAGCAAAACCCCCCAGGGAACGCCTTTTTCAGCAGTATGCCAATCCATTAAGAAAGAAGTTTTTTTCTTTCCCGCCTTTTCCTTTTTGACCGGAATAAGAAAAAGCAAAAGTGCCATAAAAACTGCTACCGTAGCGTCGGAGATGAATTTGGGCTCACCTAAAAAAGACGACCATCCCGGAATCTCTAAAATGCCCAGATCCAGGGGCTTTCTGAAAATCCATAATAGTGCTGTTAAGGTGAATATGACCAAGACCCACTTCTCACCGGAATTCATTTTCCCCAATTTTTTTATCTGCTCCCCTATAACATCCTCAGCCTGAACGATGTTGAGATTTTTTAACTTTACTCCTGAGGCAAAATTGCAGAGATAAAACCAGGCTACAGGCAAAAACAACAGAACAACCGGAATCCCAATCTTCATCCACTGTAAGAATGTGACCTCCGGAGCTTCGGGAAAAAGCTTTTTTACAAATCCAGCAAAGATGACGTTAGGAGGGGTGCCGATCAGGGTTCCCACACCTCCGGCATTGGCTCCGTAGGCGATGGCCAGCATCATCACCAAACCGAATTTTAGCTTGATAAAATTCTCATCCTCCCTCCCCTCGGATAACTGAACTACTACAGCCATAACAATGGGCAGCATCAGCATGGTGGTAGCGGTATTGGATATCCACATGGAAAGAAATGCTGTTGCGCACATAAAGCCCAAAACCAATCTCTGGGGGCTTGTTCCGATGAACTTGATTATATGTAAGGCTATTCTTTTGTGCAGCTCCCACTTCTGAATCGCCAAGGCAATGATAAATCCTCCTAAAAACAAAAATACCAGATGGTCAGTATAATTAGGAGTCACCTCAGAGCTATTCATTATCCCCAGCAAAGGATATAAGGGTATAGGGAGGAGAGAGGTTACTGCTATAGGTAAAGCCTCGGTTATCCACCAGGTTGCCATAAGCAAAACCACAGCTCCCATCCTCTGAGCAGAAGGACTCATCCCCTCTGGAGATGGAATGAAAAGCATCAAAACAAACAGAAAAATACCCAAAAAAAGACCGATCTTCTGGCGAGTGGAGTATTTTTTGGAATTGTTCATAAAAATCTTTTAAAATATAGAGGGCAAAAAAACTTTGTCAAGCTTTCTTAAAAAAGAACTTTTGGAATGTCAACCTTCAGGTTGACTGAAACCTCTTAACTCGATTTTTTTATCAGTCCATCGAAGCAGAGCAATTATAACATATCTCTATCTTATCCCTGTCCTTTAAAATCTTTTTTCTGAGGTCCCTATACTTTTTGCTGTTCCATATTTTTTTCAATCCCTGATCAAAGTAATTACCAAGATAATACCTGCAATCGTAATCCACACAGCAGGGACACAAAGACCCATCCCAGTTTATCACCGCGCGATCCCAAACCCAGATGCAAGGGGTTTTTTCCCTGGATTTTTTTTGTAATTCCAATTTTCCATCGACGATTTTGTATCTTGAGAGGAAAGGATCTTCAGGAAGAAATTCCAGAACTTTCTCCTTTGAAACAGTTTTATAATCTGGAAAAGCAAATTTAACCAAAGAGAAATTATCAACCCCTAATTTAACTGCCAAATCTTTCGCTTTCTCGATCTCCTTCTGGTTGAATCTGGTAACTAAAAAGCCAATATCTACAAAAAGAGAAGATTTTAGGTTATTCTTTTTTTTGACCAGATAATCGATATTCTCCACAACCTTTGGAAAATCCCCTTTGATCCGGTATTTTACATAAGTATCCTGTGATGCTCCATCCAGAGATATAGACAAAAAATCAAGGCCTGATTTTAAGACTTTTAAAGAATTTTCTTCATTCAAAAACAAAGCATTTGTGCTTAATATTGTGGTAATATTTTTTCTCTTAGCATATCTTATCATATCGTAAAGCTCAGGATTCAGAAGGGATTCCCCGTAATTCATCAGCCCGACCTGGTATAGATAGTCCCCCATCTCATCGATTATTCTTTTAAAGTCGTCAAATCTCATCATCCCCCGTCTCCTTTTCATCATCCGGTTTCCGGAGGGGCACATGGGACAGTTCAAGGTACAGACGTTTGTGGGCTCAATTATAATATTATAGGGATAACCGAACACATAGGAGAATTTGAGCATTCTCGAAAGGAAAACTAAAATAAGGTTAAAAATCCTTTTCAGGGAATGAGGTCTGGGCTTATGAGTGATAGGATCTCTGAAAAACCTCTCCAGTCCGCTGTAACGAAAAAGCCTGTGTCTGAAAGTAGTCTTTTGCATTTAGAAAACCTTTAGAATACCTCTTTTTCAAAGGTATCTTATTAGAGAAATTTTGTCAACAGAAGAATGAAAGATATAAAATAACAAAATCAGTATATCTTTCAAGCGATAAGTTTTTTAGCTTGTTGATTTGGACTATTTATAACTGGTTATTGGGAGAATTAATGTTTTTGAAATTGATATGCAAACCTGCTCAGAAGAACGATGTAAAAACAGACAAACAGCTTTTTTTATGAAATTCACAATAAAAGTATTGACAAAAACAAAATGATTTTTAAATTACCTTGAGAAATAATTCACAAAGTAATTTGCATCCCTTTGACAACAAATTGAGTGCAACAACAAAAACCTTTAAGGCAAAAAAGGAGAGGTTATGGCAGATAGTGTTTTTCAGATGGCTTTAAAGCAATTGGATGAGGTGGCAAAAAAGATCAACCTGGATCCAAATATCCACAATGTTTTACGTCAGCCTGAAAGGGAACTCACCGTCTCTGTTCCGGTGGAGATGGACGATGGACGCATCGAGGTTTTCACCGGACATCGGGTGCAGTATTCCAGTGTGAGAGGGCCCTGTAAGGGTGGAATAAGATACCATCAGGACGTAACCTTGGATGAGGTTAAAGCTTTGGCTGCCTGGATGACCTGGAAGTGTGCGGTGGTGAACATTCCCTATGGTGGAGCTAAAGGTGGTGTGAAATGCGATCCCTTTAAAATGTCCACCCAGGAGGTGAGACGCCTGACTAGGCGTTACACTGTGATGATTATGCCAATTATTGGAGGCAGAAGGGACATTCCGGCTCCGGATGTCAATACTGGCGCTGATACCATGGGCTGGATAATGGATACGGTGAGCATGTTCGAAGGGAGGACCGTTATGGACATCGTCACCGGAAAGCCGATAGAATTGGGCGGCTCTTTAGGAAGAAGAGAAGCTACTGGAAGAGGAGTAATGATTTCCACCATACAACTGCTCAATAAATTGGGCAAAAACCCGAAGGATACAACGGTGATTGTGCAGGGATTCGGAAACGTTGGTTCGGTAGCAGCGGAGCTTCTTAGCCAGAATGGCTGCAAAATAGTTGCGGTAAGCGACGTAACTGGCGGATTCTATAATTCCAACGGATTGGATATTCCGGATATGCTCAAATATGTGGAGACCTCGGAGAATCATCTTTTAGAGGGATACAAAAAAGGTGGGACAGAAAAGATCTCCAATGAGGAACTGCTCTTCTCAGACGCCGATGTCCTGATTCCCGCGGCATTGGAAAATCAAATCACCGAGAAAAATGCTGACAAAATTAAGGCTAAATACATAATCGAAGGAGCCAATGGTCCTACTACCCCTGAGGCAGACAAGATCCTTGGGCACAAAGGTTCTATCGTAGTTCCAGATGTTTTGGCAAACAGCGGAGGGGTGGTGGTCTCCTATTTTGAGTGGGTGCAAGATATCCAAGCTTTCTTCTGGGATGTTGATCAGGTCAATGAAAGCCTTGAGAAAATCATAGTGAAAAGCTTCGATGAAGTGTGGTCGATATCTCAGGATAAAAAGGTGGATATGAGAATGGCTGCTTACATGATCGCGGTCAGGCGGGTTGCCAGCGCCCTTAAACAGCGCGGGATCTTCCCATGATGCTGGCGGTTGGTTTGAGTTAATTGCGGATAGAACAATAAAAAATCCACCCTCTTAATAAATTGAAACTAAAAGAGGGTGGATTTTTTTATATTATTTAAGCTGAGGCTTAAAAGTTTTAGTTTTCAAAAAACCTAACTAAAATATCAAAACTATAACTAATCACTTTTATCAGGAACAATAATTCTCATCGGATAGGTATAGATATTCATTCGCTTACTGCGAGCAAAACCAACTATGGTTATCCCCAGCTTTTTCGCCAATTCTATGGCTAAGCTGGTGGGAGCTGAGCGGGATACGATCAGGTTAATCTTGGCTCTTTGTGTTTTTTTTACTATATCCGAGGAAACCCTTCCGCTGGATACCAGTATTTTATCCCCCAAAGGAATTTTTTTAACCAGACTTTCCCCCAATACCTTATCCACGGCATTATGTCTTCCAATATCTTCCTTAAAAAGTAAAATCTTATCCTTCCTTGCCAAAGCAGCGCTATGAACCCCTCCGGTTGCCCTGAACAAAGATGATTTTTTCTCGAAATCCTTAATAAGATTTGTTATATCCTCTGCTTTTACAGTGAATTCTAAATTTATCAAAACGTCTTCGAGCAAATTTACATCCTCAAGCTTCTCAAAGCTTTTCCCCTTCCCGCATCCTGAGAGAAAAAGGGCATCTTTTAAGAATTCGTCTGAAAGCTTAATTGACTTTTCGGTGAAAACCTTCACCTCGTTTTTTCCTGACAAAAACTGAACTTTCTTTATCTCATCCCTTTTTTTGATCAAACCTTCGGAGAACAAAAATCCCAAAGCCAGATATTTCTGGTCGCTGGGAGTACTCAAAAGGGTTACCAATTTCTGCCCGTTCAGAAGAATGGACAGAGGTCTTTCCTCGACCACCTCATCCTCAAAAGACCATTCTGTACCGTTTTTAATCTTTAAAATCTTTTGTGTCTTCGTTTTTTTCCCCTTTGGCATTTATCTAAACCATCCGGTTTGAAATAATATTATTACACTTATACTGAGTTTAACTTTTATCCTGCGAGAACAAATCCAAAGCTTTTTTCAAATCCTTTTGTGTATT
This sequence comes from candidate division Zixibacteria bacterium SM23_73_2, assembly GCA_001304315.1. GTDB lineage: Bacteria > Zixibacteria > MSB-5A5 > MSB-5A5 > SM23-73-2 > SM23-73-2. The sequence continues at coordinate 8,971 of LJUW01000035.1, forward strand.
TATGTTGAAGAAGCTCAAATGCTTCGGATCGAATCTTTCCACCTCCTCCTTGGTTATCCTCAAAACATTTAGCTCAGAGAGAATATCCTGTATCTTTAATTCATTCTTTGAAAGACGAAATAAAATAAGCGGAAGCACATACTTTGAATATCTGGCAAATAGGGATTCCAATCTTCCATTAATCTCAGGTATAACCACATCATATTCCTTTGGCTTTGACATTATGTAGCCCACCAGATTCGAGTTGACAAATGGCATATCGCACCCCACCACGAAATTTAGATCATTGGTGGAGAAACAGAGGCCGGTAAAAATTCCAGCCAAAGGACCTTTGTTTTTAACCAGATCCTCCACCACTCTGGTACCGAATTTCAGGTAGGATTCTGGATTGTTGGTTACTATGATGATCTCTGAAAACAACTTTTTGAAAATGCCAAGGGTATTCTCTATAATGGTCTTGTTCCCGAGTTGTATGAGTCCCTTCTCCGTTTTTATCCTTGTATTTTTACCCCCTGCTAAGATAATCCCAGTCATTTTTAACACCTAACAATCACTCCGAAAAGAGAAGTTCTTCCGAGCATAGGAAAACCCTCTTTTCCCTCATAGTTCTGACTCACAATATTCTTTATCCCCAAAAAGGAGCGGATTTCTTTAAATAGTTTTGGGGAAAGCTTCACATTAAATCCAGATTAAGAGAGGAGAGATTGGTGGTCAAAGTTATCCCTTTGGCTATGGGGAAGTCGATTCTTTCTTAACTCATACGATAGAAAAAAGAGATAGCTATAAAATAATAATAACTAACCATATAACATCAGAATGAGTAATGTTCATCTTGTTTCTCTGTCTCCGAATAATCTCTCTTCGATGTAATCAGTTAACTTAACTATTTGATTCAAATTAAATTCTGGTACTTTCAACTTTTTGACTACTTGTCCTACTACTCCTATCAGATTATCCTTTTCTCCGCACAAAGGTTCTCTATCCCTGGATGAATCCAGGATTTCAATTTTAGGGTAGGGTGAATTCTTAAATCCTTCCCCTATGATTAAATCATAACCTTTAAAAAAGAGCTCAAAAAGCTCATCCGGATTTTTTTTTCTCAGATCAGAGGAGAAAAGGGCCAGCCTCTGGGGAGATAAAACCAAGGTGGTCTCAGCTCCAGCCTGGGTATGTTTGAAGGAATCCTTGCCCGGAGTGTCGAAATCATGATCCATAGTGGTATATTTTATGGTTCCTACTTTATACCCTCTTTTTATAAACTCCGGAACGATTTTCTCCACAAGGGAGGTCTTCCCCCTTTTTTTCCTTCCAACTACCAACAAGATACGCATATGTTTTTATTTATCTTCCTATTGTTTTCGTTTGAGATGAGCCTCCGTACAAACTTCGAAATCCTTCTCCGAAGGGGCAAGCTCAAAGACCTGACGAAACTCGTTATCATTCAGAACATTATATGTTAACCTTGCTCTCCAGCCCGGCGAAATATTTTCTATATTCTCAGTTGTAAATACCAGAGTCTTACCATCCTCAGAAAGGCTATCCAGAACGTATTGATTCACAAAACCTTCCACATTAAACTCTCGGAGTACATAATTCTCTCTGTTTTCATCATAACTGATAAACCCGAAATCCTGGTGTACCTCACCTGCGGGATTTTTCTCCTGGGGCTCAAATACGGTTTTGTTCTTCAGTTGAAGATAAACTCCCCTAAGAACAAAACTGAATTCCAAATCTATCTTGCCTTCGCCATATTTCCCTTCTACTTTTCCTTCCCACTTATCAATGAAAAATTCAAAAGCCTTCCACATGTCTTGTTCTTCACCATCTTGCGCGAGCAGGACACTTATTAATAATACCGCGATTAAAAAAACCTTAATCGGTATTCCAGATATTTTCAACATTTTTATTCCTAATTTTATTACGAGCGATTCAATCTATTTTCTACTGAAGGGAGATCTTTATCTCCACCTTCTCCGGCTCCTCTTCTAATTTTAAAGAAGTGACCATACCCCAGATGGTATTGCCAAATACGTTATTGGCAAATGGATTCAAAGGAACTTCCTTCCCATTTACCTTAAGCTCTACTTTTTTGAAAATCTTTTCCATCTGATTCTCTCCATTCTAAAAAAGGGTATGGATTTTCAAACCCATACCCTTTTCTTTTTTAATGTTCTTCTTTCTACCTGTAGAGCATAAATCCTAAAACCCAACAGCCGAAAGCAGCTACCAAAGCAAAAACATTATAGAGTTTAGCCTTAACCGTCTGCCACTGGGAAAACGCGGGAGCCAAGGATTTACCAAGGCTGAAGCCAAAATTGACAAAGAAGAAGCACAAAACCGCAGCCAGGCTTCCTTCCAGGAAAGTGTAGTTTATAACTCCGGAAAATCCTTTCTCCACCCAGAAGGGATTTAAAACCAGATAGGTTTCGATAAGGGAGAAAACAGCATAGTTAATGTACATGGCGAAAAATCCCAAAGCTCCCAGGGAGAACCAGGAAGAAAAGTTTCTCTTCTCAGCATAGGAGAAGGCAAGCTCAAGCACAGCTCCCTGAATGGCAACCACAGCCACCTGACAGAATAATATCTGGGGAAGGGTCAGGAATTTAAAGCCGGCTGCCACAAGTCCCATCAGCAAGGTGCTTCCCCGGCGTGGAAAAATCATCCTTGCCGCTGCCAAAACCAAAATACCGGTTGCTGCCAGAAAAGGGGATTTCATAGTGAAATCGAAAGAGCTCATAACGCCAATTCCCAGGGCTTCCAAACCACCCCAGATAGAGCCGAAAAGAATTATGCCCAAAATCAATTTTTTCTTATCTGCCATAAGCTATTCTCCTTTTTAAAATGTGATCTGAACCTGGGCAACTATCAGATCGTTGTCAATCTCTCTTTCTTCTTTAATCCACTTACCAGTCTCATCTTGAACGTTTTTGTCTCCCGGTTCCATCTTGTGGATGTAGTTCAAATAGAACATGGAATTGATTCCCTCGAGGTAATAATTCACCCCTATGGTCAACCAGGCTTCCTCATCATCATTCATCATTCCAAAACCATTATCGAATGAACCTCTGTAAAGCTTGGCAGTACCCTGATATTCCTCATAACTCATATCCTTGTCCGGGTCGTGGTGATCATAACGAGCTAAAAATTCAACCCGGGGATCGGGCTGCACCCCAATTTGAGCAAAAAACGCCTGCCCATCGGTGGTGCACAAGCTATCCATGGTACAATAATAAGGATCGACGTACTCGGTGGAAGCAACCAAAAATTCTCCTCTGAACCTCAGGGTAACCTTCTCCGATGCCTTATAATCAGCCATAGCAAAACCACCAAATCGGTTCCACTTGACCGTTCCTGAATCTGTTAAATTACCTCCAGGGTCAGCATTCCCCAGCCAGGCGTAACCTCCAAACCTTATCTTAGCCTCATCCACCGGAGGTTTGAAATCAACTCTTCCGAAAAAGTCAAAGGCGTCGTTGTTGTCTGAGAAATTGTTTGCGGGGTATCCGTTGAAAATTCCAAGGTTGAAATCGACATAATCCGTCTGGGTGGTAGTCTGGATTCCCACCTGCCTCCACACCGCATATCTTTGAGTGGTTAAGGGATAATTGATCATCTCCAATTTTCCTGTGTGATAAGGCATATAAAGGGTGAAATTGGGAAGAAATCTACCAACCGTTATCTCAGTTTTTTGAATATAGAAGAATTGAGCTTTGTAATCCAAAATTACAGGGATAACCTCACCTTTCGACACGTTATAGGTCTCGGTCTGTACAAAATACTTGATCTTGTTAGGGACAATATCACCCCACAAAAGGATACGTGCCCGGTTCAGGGTGAATGAGTCAAAACCCATTGAATCCTCAAGATTGTAGGTAAATCCTGCCTGGAGAATACCCCCTATTTTTAAGGTCCCTTTTCCTACTTTAACCTCAGCCAACTGGGAGAAGGCTAAGTTCGAAACCAACAAAGAGAAAAGTATTACAGTAAGAACAACGAATATAACCTTTTTCATATAATCATCCCTCCTCTTCTTTTGAGACTAATTTGTCTTTGTTCTTTTTCTCTTTAATCTTTGCTAAAACCATTCCAACCAAAGCTGCAGTCAAAGTGAGCTTACCTAAAGGCTTCAAAAGCTCGTGGAAGAATCCCAGATCCTCTGAGACCTTTGGACTCTTGGGAAGATCAGGATAAAAATCCAAGGGCTCGGGCAAAACATAGATTTTGTGCATCCCGGTCTCAAGCTCCTTCTCCCCGTAGATCACCGGATTTCTTCCCTTTTTTTTCAGCCTGTCACTGGCTTTTTGAGCCATCATTTTGATTTTATCATAGTCACCAAAGGTGATGGCGCCTGTGGTGCAAGCCTTGGCGCAAGCTGGCTCCAACCCGTTGGTCACCCGGTCAACGCAGAAAGTGCATTTGGTGGATTTCCCGATGGTGTCGTCGATCTGGGGAGTGTTCCAGGGGCAGTATTCATGGCAGGCTCCGCACCCGATGCACAGATCCTTATTAACATAGACGATCCCCTGATCCTTCAGGTGAGTCATCGCCTTGGGTGATACCGGGCAAGCCTTCACGCATGCCGGGTCAACACAATGGAAGCAGCGCTGCACTCGGAAAAGCCACCGAAGCCGATTGTCCTTTTCTACTTCATAGAATTTGACCAGGGTATAAGTCTTGGGGGAAAGTCCAATCGGATTCTGGTATCCACCTGCCGCAGCAAAGAATGTCGTCTTCTCAGCTGGGAGCTCGTTCCACTGCTTGCATGCGACCTGACAGGCTCTGCAGGCTATGCACTTCTCCATATCGAAAAGTATGCCTTTTTCTGCCATTTTATCCCACCTCCTTTTTCACGTCACAAAGGAAAGCTTTATATTCTGGAATCATGGTGTTGGCATCTCCCACATTGGGGGTCAGACGGTTTGCGCTGTGACCCCTGGCCAAGCCTTTGAACCCATAATGCCAGGGAAGACCTATCTGCTCGTAAGCCTTTCCATTCAATTTGAAGGGTTTGAAACGATCGGTTACCACTGCATAAGCAACTATGGAATCTCTGGCAGTCATGATTTTTACCTTGTCACCATTCTTTATGTTTTTGGCTTGAGCCAGAGACTTGCTCATCTCCACGAACATATCCGGCATCAGCTCCACCAACCAGGGGTTGTTTCTGGTCATCTGACCTGCCTGCCAGTGCTCGGTAACTCTATAAGTGGTAGCGATGATGGGGAAATCCTTTGCAGTACCTATTTGATCCAACTCCTTGGTCCAGATAACGATGGTGGGATTAGTCTGGGCAGAGGACATCGTGTTCTTGACCGGGCTCTCCAGAGGTTCGTAATGTTCAGGAAATGGCCCATCAGCCAAACCGAAGCCAAAAAGCCTGGCATGCCCTTCTGGTTTCATAATGAAGGAATACTTATCTCCAGGAGGCCATCCACCATCCGGAACATCGCCACCTTTCCACTTAGTATCAGGACCGGTCCATTTTATAACCCACTTGTGGGGAGCGTAAGGATTACCCTCCAGGTCGCAGGAAGCTCGGTTATAGATAATCCTGCGGTTAACTGGCCAGCACCACGACCAGTTGGGATAAAGGCCAATTTTGTTGGGAGCATCGGTAGGATCCCTGCGAGCTGCCATGTTACCATTCTCAGTATAACTGTTGCAGTAAAGCCAGTTGCCCGAGGAGGTCGTTCCATCATCTTTGAGATTAGCGAATGAAGCAACCAGCTTTCCGGTGGTGAGATCATAACCATTAACCTCTTTTGCCACCAGATGCACATCCGGCTCCTCAGCCTTGCCATAATCCCAATCAAGATGAACTATCGGATCGGGGAAAGTACCGCCTTGTGCGTAGAGCTTTTTCAGCTCCTTTTGGATTCGATCCAAAATCCACAGATCGGATTTGGTGTCTCCTGGAGGATGAACCGCCATATATCTCCATTGCATCCAGCGTCCGCTGTTGGTAATGCTTCCCTCTTTCTCCATTGAGGCAGCTGCCGGAAGCATGAAGACCTCGGTTTTGATCTTCTTGGGATCCACCTCCGGGTCAGTCCAGAAAGCAGCGGTCTCGGTCTCCCACAAATCCACCGCTACCAGCCAATCCAGTTTCTGAAGCGCTTTTCTCTCCTTATAAACGTTTGGTCCGCCAACTGCCGGATTCTGACCCATGCAGATCAAGCCCTTGATCACTCCATCGTACATCGCCTCGAACATCGAGATATGGGAGTAATTGGCTCCCACCTTGGGTAGATACTGATAGCAGAATTCGTTTTCCTTTTGAGCCTTATCTCTCCAGAAAGCTTTCAAAAGACTGACCATGTATTTGGGAGTATGCTGCCACCAGTTAGCGCTTTTGGGATCATTGGACCTGGGAGTCCATACCTCCAGATACTGTTCCAGGGTCTGGTTTTCAGCTCTGGGGGTTTTAAGGTAACCGGGAAGAATGTGGAAAAGTAATGCCATATCAGTTGAGCCCTGCACATTGGATTCGCCTCTTAAAGCATTGATTCCTCCGCCTGCTACTCCCACGTTTCCCAGAAGAAGCTGGAGCATGGCATAACTGCGTACGTTCTGGGTCCCTACGGTATGCTGGGTAGTTCCCATTGCATACATTATAGTTCCGGATTTGTCTTTTGCTCCGGTAGCTCCATAAGTCTTGGCAGCCTCTACTATCATCTCAGGTGGCGCACCAGTTATACCGGATACTTTCTCCAGGGTATAACGGGAATAGTGCTTTTTCAGAAGCTGAAATACACAGTTGGGATCCATCAGGGTTTTATCCATTTTAGGAATCCCATTCTCATCCAGCTGGTACTGCCAGCTACTCTTATCATAGAGTCTTTTATTCTTATCATATCCGGTAAAATATCCGTCCTTGAACCCGAAATCAGGATTAACCAGAAAACTGACAGTAGTGTGATCAACCAGATATTCTTTGTTGTAAAGATTGTTCTCCAAGATGTAATTGATCACCGCACCTATGAATGCGATATCCGTGCCCGACCTGATAGGAACGTACAGGTCTGCCCGGGCTGAGGTACGAGTGAAGCGGGGATCCACGCTTATGAGCTTTGCTCCGTTATCCATAGCCTCGGTTACCCATTTGAAGGAAATGGGATGGTTTTCCGCTGCATTGGACCCGATTATCATAATGCAATCAGCATTCTTGATATCGATCCAGTGGTTGGTCATAGCCCCTCTGCCATATGTTTCCGCCAGACCGGCGACTGTGGCAGAGTGTCATATGCGGGCCTGGTGTTCCAGGTATACGATCCCCAGAGCTCGGGCTAACTTAACCCAGAGGTAGCACTCCTCGTTATCCAGGGCAGCACCGCCTAAACCAGCCAAAGCCTCACATCGATTTACCAACCTGCCTTGAGAATCCTTTTCCATCCAGTTTTCATCCCTGGTTTTCTTAATCCTTTTGGCAATCTCGGGTAAGGCCCAATCCCAGCTTTTCTCCTCCCACCGATCACTGTAAGGAGCACGATACAAAACCTTGGTCATCCTTCTCTCGTTGTTAGCCACCTGGATCAGGGCCTGTCCTTTACTGCATAAGGCTCCTTGATTTATAGGATGGTCCGGATCACCCTCGATGTTGATCACCTTGCCATTGCTTACCGAGACTATCTCACTGCATCCTACCCCGCAGTAAGGGCAGATAGTAGTGCTTTCCTTGGCATATTTGATCTTCAGATCCAGCGCCTGAGCCTCAGCTTCCCTGGGGAAAATTCCGAGGGTACTCAATACCGCTCCACCAGTAGTAGCTCCGGTTATCTTCAGAAATCCTCTTCTCGAAACTTTCATATAATGGTATTCACCTCCTTAAAATTACTATTTTTTATTTCTTTTCCGATTTAACTTCCACATCCTTTTCGTAGATCTCATTTAACATGATCATCGACTGGTGAATTTTGTCGATTTCATTCTGGGAAATTCCGGACTTCTCCTTTTCCGCCATCCTCTCAATGATATCCTTCATCTCCGCTTCATCTTTGGTCTGATGAGCCTTTACCACCATAGACACGGAATGGCATTTGCCGCATTTCTCCTGAAAAAGCTGTGCCTCCGGTTCCTCGGTTGGTAAAAGAGTGAAAGTTGCCTCGATCTCCTTCATCGACTCCGGGCTGATTTTCACCCCTGCCTTTTGGTGCATTTCCCCAATGATCTTTTCCATTCCCGTTCTTACCTCCTGCAGGGAATGACAGATCGAACATCTTGTCTCAAAAGCAGTGGATTCTTTTTTCTCCGCCTGTTTAGATGCGGACAGAATCACCTGGGTAAAAACAAAAAGGAAAACAAAAACTAATATCAATAACGTTATTTTCCTGTCTTTCCTCAATTTTGTTCACCTCCTTTTATTTATTTTTATGATTCTTTTTATCGATTTAAATTATCGCTCCCTTCCTTTTACCTGAGGTTTGAGGATTTGAAAATCCCTCTTTTTGAGCCACCAAATCCATTGGATAAGTTTTTATACTCTCCCAATACAAATCCAAATCAACACCTTCCTCGATTTTCCTCTGATCTACAGTCTTTATGTACTTTATGCATTTGTCACAGACATCTACCCGGTAAGGGCTTTTTTCATCGGTGAAGAAATATCTTAAAGTATCATGGTCATCATTGGAGCAAAAAGGGCATTTTATTCTCATAAAGCTCCACTCGGTTCCGCAGAACTGACACCACAATATCCTTTTGCCATCGTCTTCTCTCAAGTAAGCCATAGCAGGATTGCTCCCGCATACCGGACAATTTCCTTTGCCCCAGTTATCGGGCTGGACTTTTCCTTTTAGTTTTTCAGCATACAGCTCAAAAACAGGCCTGCCTAATTCCAAACCTATAAAGAACAGGTCTTTATCCTCCACTCCGAGTTCGCTTGCTAAATTCTTCAGGTAATCCGAATCCCCAATAAACACTTTTTTTGTTAAGATCTCTAAATCCAACTTGTCTCTCTCGAAGCTATCCTCATACTTTTCTATAAACGATCCATTTTCCTTGGTAAACTTCTTCAATGACAAAATAAATTCTTTAAAATACTTTTCCAGCCAACCCTTATCTAATTGTATATCATTAAAATCCACCAGATGCTCGGATCGGCTGATCCTTTTTTGGAGTTTATCCGGATCAAAAGATATGTTTTTAGGATTATACTCCTTTTTCGCTTCAGCCCTGATCCTCTTCAGCTCCAGATAAAGACTTTCTTTTGCTTCCTCACTTTTGTTCATAATTGAAAATGTTAAAATAACCGTTTAAAATTTTCCGTTAATTAAATGACTAACCTATAATTTGTCAAGTCAAAAATGACTATTAGGAATAGAAAAATTAACGAAAAAAACCATAATTTTATCGAAATAAAAGGTTAATGTCTGAGAAAATATGTATACCACTTTAAATTAAAGCTCCGACTAACTAAAACCCTTTCAAGAGAATTTAATTGAGAAATCGATTGGAGGGTGTTATGTAATATTATATCCTCCAACGAATTATAAGTTGGCCTGCGGTTTAATATTATTTCAGATTAGCTTAACTTAAAATCTATGGTATATAGATTTTGATGTAATTATAGAGTTCTCAAATAAGCCAAGAGACTCTCAATATCCTGCTCAGAAAGAGAGGATTCAAACGAGGGCATATTCCTGTATGGATTAAGAAGCTGCTCTGTAACATTATCTGGAGTAGCTGGCTTTCCGCTGAATGGAAGTTTTTCTACTTTTAGAATTCCCTTCAGTCCAGGCCCTATCTTGGAATCGGTCCTGTCAGCATAGTGGCAGAAAAAGCAGTTTTCCTCAAAAAGTGCTTTTCCAAGCTCCAAGTCCGCTAAAATCTCTCCTGAAGAACGTTTTTCCTCAACAACGGACTGTTTGCTCGTGCTCAATAAGAAAAATCCTGCTGAAGTGGAAAACACCACAAATGTTAGGGCAAAAACGGTCATCCCCAATCCCGGAACGTATCTTGAAAATTGCTTGTAAAACCGGACTATGGAGAGCTTTAAAGCCAGAACTATAAAAAGTCCCAGCGCTAAAACCCCATGCAAAACAGCCCTCAAGGAGAGCTTATCCCCAATAATAGCCACGTATTTTATGCATAAATAGCTTATCACCAAAAAAAGTATCGCGAAAACGAAACCTGCACCTTTGTGCAGTCTTCTTAAGAAGACTGCGCTGATTTTCCTCTCTGATCTACCCATCAAAGTCAGCATGCAGATGACCGCAATAAGCCCCGTCAGAAGAAAAAATATAGCAAGTATGGATTTAAAGTGAAATAAAGACATAAAATTCCCTTTTTTTACTTTAACTACTTGAGGTAAAACAAGACGCAACTGTTGTCTATTATCAAATGATCGAACTTTACAATGGTGTCGAAAATAAGACCAGAGAAGTACTAAAAGCTATTCAGCAGCTCCGCTCTCACAGTAATACATCCTATCCAGCTTGTTTTCCGAGGCAACCGGACAGGCTCCGCACAAACAGCCGTTCTTTTCCAGCTCACAACTGCTTTTCCCTTTGGCGCAGAAAAGCCCCTCCATCTTATCCTTCATACACTGACCATAGGTGGGACAGCCACCGCAGATGCACTTCTTTAAATTCTCCTGGTTATCGGCGACCTTTGCCATTTTCTTCTACTTGATGTTTTGGTTATCCTCCAGACGTTTCCACCTTTTTTTTGTCTTTTTTAAATCCTATCTCCCCGTGAAGGTCGGTGAAATACAAACCGTCAGAACCAAAGGCAAGTCCGCAAACAGAAGCTGGTCCTTTGCCCTGATATCTGAGAAATTCGTTTAAATAGGTCACGTTATCATTTCTGTCAATTACCATTTCAACGATCTTTTTGCCCTTCGCAGCTGGATCTTCTTCATATGCATACCCGAAAAGAGCTACAAACAGATGATCTTTAAAATCATCTCCGAACTGATCACCAGCAAAATCAATTGCGGCAGGAGCCTCGGTATACCACCAGACGAACAGAGAGTTGGCTCTCATCGAATTGGGCCAACCATAGTTTTCTCCAGGAAGAATTTTAGCGATCCTATCATCCACTGCTGGTCCATTATCGGAGATATAAAGATTCCGGTCGGATTTTCTCCAGGCTGCTCCGAAGGGATTGCGCAGTCCCTTGGCAAAAACATAGCTTTTGGGATCGGGATTATCCTGGGGAATCGAACCATCCAGATTCATCCTGAGTATTTTTCCCCTGAGGTCATTATCATCCTGCGCAACCTCCGGATCTATCATTCCATCCCCGACGTTGACGTAAAGTTTCCCCTGGTGAATGGTCAGCGCCTGCACCTGGTGAGCTGCATTGATCGAAAGTATATCGTCGATTATGGTTTCAGATTCATCTGTCTTCAAACCATCCTTGGCGGTGAATCTCACTACCTTATTTTTAAAATATTTATTATCCTTATAAAGCATCGAAGCGTAAACATCTCCATTGTCATTAACCA
>LJUW01000109.1 GCA_001304315.1 candidate division Zixibacteria bacterium SM23_73_2
CCCCCCGCTTTCCTTTTGAGACCTGGATCCTACCAAAAGGCCACGCTGCTGCATTTGAGGATACCAAAAAACATGACATCCCTCTTATGGCGAAAATTCTGAAAAACACCCTGGCCAAATTATCCAAAGCTTTAAATAATCCTCCCTATAATTTTCTCATTCATACCAGCCCGATAAACATCCACAATTCCGAGGAGTATCACTGGCACATAGAGATAATGCCCAAACTTACCCGGGTGGCAGGATTTGAGTGGGCAACCGGATTCTATATCAATCCCACAACCCCCGAGGATGCATCTAAGTACTTAAAAGAGATCGAGGAATAGAGAAAGGGTAAAAGAGAAGATGAAAATTGCAATTGTCTCTCCAGAGGTCTTTCCTTTCGCAAAAACTGGCGGTTTAGCAGATGTCGCAGGTGCACTTCCAAAAGAGATAGCAAAGCTGGGACATGATGTTAAAGTTATCCTCCCCTTTTATAAAACAATTGATGAAAAAAATCTCAGCCTCAAAAACCTGAATCTACAAATGCCTGAACTACCGGTAGCTTCTAATAAAGTAAAAGTAAAACTTAAAAGCCTTGATAACAAAGAGTCAACGGTGGAATTCCTTTTTTTGGACTACAAGCCGTTCTACAATCGGGAGAATCTATATATAGACCCAAAATCAGGAAAGGACTACCAGGATAACGACGAGAGGTTCATCCTTTTTTCAAAAGGTGTAATCGAAATCTTGAAGTCCCTGGATTGGTCCCCTGATATAATCCATTGCAACGACTGGCAGTCTGCTTTGATACCTGCTTATCTGAAAACGATTTATGCGGGTGATTCGTTTTTCAAAAACACCGCAACGGTTTTCTCCATTCATAACATCGCTTATCAGGGTATTTTCCCCAAAGAGTCATTCAAGAAAATCGGTGTAGCTGAAAACCTTTTCTACCCCATCAGTCCATTTGAATTCTGGGGAAAGGTGAACTTTATGAAGGCTGGTATAATTTACGCTGACGTGATAAACACGGTGAGTGAAAAATATAAAGAGGAGATTCAAAAATCATCGGATTTCGGATACGGATTGGAAGGGGTCTTAAGTTCCAGAGGCACTGACCTTTATGGGATCTTAAACGGCATAGATTATTCCGAATGGAGCCCGGAGAACGATAAATACATTCCCTTTAAATATAGCTTCAAAGACCTCTCAGGTAAGGAAAAAAATAAAAAAGAACTTCTGTCAAATTGCGGTTTTCCAAAGGGTAAAAAAGACATTCCCTTGATCGGCATAATCTCCAGATTAGCGGATCAGAAAGGGTTTGACCTTCTAGAAAAGATCGGTGATGAGATTTTATCTTTGAATTTAAGGATTGTTCTTCTGGGAACCGGAGAATTAAAATATCACGATTATTTCTTAGGTCTTGAGAGAAAATATCCTGAAAAGATAAAGGTCAATCTTACCTTCGATAATCCCTTAGCTCATCTGATAGAAGCTGGTTCGGATATGTTTCTGATGCCTTCTAAATACGAGCCCTGCGGTTTAAACCAGCTTTACAGTCTAAAATATGGCACCATACCCATCGTAAGGGAAACCGGAGGTCTGGCTGATACCATCCAGGATTTTAATCCTAAAACAAAAAAAGGTACCGGATTCGTGTTCAAAAACTATGACCCGGATGAGCTTCTGGATGCTATCAAAGGAGCCTTGAAAGTTTATCAGGACAAAAAGCTCTGGAAAAAGATTATGCTTTCCGGAATGGCCAAGGATTTCTCCTGGGAAAGCTCAGCTAAAAAATACGTGGAGTTATATAAAGCCGCATTGGAAAAAACAGGGACACTTCAGAGATCGAAATAATTCCCCTTGCTCGACAATTCTTGAAATAAAAATGTGTAATAAAAAAGGGCGGATAGATCCGCCCTTCTTTTGAAAATGGCTCGGCTTCAGTCAACGAAGAAATTCAAAGTTATCGCAATGTAATGGTCAATGTAAGATCCTTTAAGTTCTTCTTTGTAATTATCCTTTTCGTAATCTGCTTTGGAAAAAGCGAACTTAGCACCAGTTTCCCCGCCTAAACTGAAATTATCGCTGAAGAAATATTCAGCACCAAATGCTGGTATGAATCCAAACGGGCTGTTCAACTCTTTTAAATATTCCTCATTCCTATCATCAGAAACAGAATTATAAGTTTTATACACGTAGGTATATTCAGATTCGTAGCTCGCTGAGGCAAACGATTTAAAAATAGTACCCGAAAAGTATAAGGAAACATGTCCACTGGACATTGGCGAGAAATAATATTTTCCTCCAAAAAACGGGGAGAGAATGAACAAAGAGTATTTTTCCTTCGAATCGTAAATATTCTCTTCATTACTCTCGTAACTGAATTTGGCAATCTCCACTCCACCAAATATCACTGCTTGAGCTCCTGCAGTTGCTCCCAAATGAAAAGCTATCTGAGGTGGCATGTACGTCTCATTGATTTCGACGATAGAAAAATAAGATTCAGTGCTGTATGATAGGGATTTTACCCCAAAATTGAAACTAGCATTTGCACTGGAAACCAAAGCAAAAGCCACTGCTATGACCATGATGGTTAATAACTTCTTATTCATTTCAATTCCTCCTTTAACACAAGATTCTATTTTAAAAGTTAACAAAAATTTACTATCGCATCACCTCCTTTTTGAGCGGAATAATTACATCGTCAGTATTTGAATTCTAAATTCCAGCTGACGAAAAATTACCTCCCTCCTCCTTTCGTCAAAAGTCACTGTGGTTAACTGTATTTAAAATTGAACTAAAATAGGCAGGTTTACATATCTTGTCAAGGTTTATTTACATCATTTAATAAAATTAATTTAAATAATGAATACCGCTTTATCAGTGGAAAATTTTACTTTATGTAGTCAAAGTTACTATAAAACAGATAGGAATCCACCCCCCCCTGAAAATTCTTTTTCTGTCTTCTTTTAACCAATACGAAAACGCCAGCCTCCTTTCCTCCCGAGCTTAAATTGAGTAAAACTCTGGATTAAAGAAGGCTGGCGTTAAACCAAAAGCCTTTTGGGTCGAGACCTTAGAAGCTCATCACCAAACTAAACCGGTGGGCGTTTTCCAGTCTGCCTAAATCTGCCCAGGCGTAGTTAATCCCCATATCTCCGAATCCGGGAATCTCAAATTTATAGCCGCCACCAAGCGCTATGCCTTCCTCGTCTGCCCTGATCTTGTATCCGGCTCTGAGCGCAAGCTGGTCCCGCCAGCTGTACTCGAATCCCACACTGCCCTGCTGTCCGCGGTCACGGGTATTGTATCCATCCAGCGTTGTCAGAAGCATGCTCTGCTCACCCAGCTCGAAATCGTACGCAATTCCCACGCGAAAACTCAAGGGGAGCGGATGAGATTCGGTGTTTAACGTCACATCAACCGGGAGAGTTAAGGGATCGTCGTCGTGATCGAGCGTGGTCTCAAGTTCAGTTCCCTTATACTTGGTATCCGAACCGAAATTCCGGGTGGTCATGGCTATCCTGAGGCTTCTAAAGCCAGTGTAGTAAATGGTTCCGAAATCAAAAGCGATCGAACCGGAGGAGAGCTCGGATATCTTTTCCCTTAAATATTTGGCACTTATCCCTAAGGATAATCGGTCGGTCAACTGGTAGGCATTGCTTATTCCCACCACCCAGCTGTTGGCACCGAACATTTCCCCGGTTCCCTCAGGCTCCTCCAGGGTAGTTCTTTCCATATCGTCCATAGTCAGAACCGCAACGTGGACACCCACGTTTCCGAATACCTCCACCGGCATTGCGTATGCAAAGTAGTTATACTTGATATCAGCGATCCAGTCGGTGTAGCTAAGAGCCACGCTGCTTTTCTCCATCCCGGCTATGCCTGCTGGATTATAATAAAGGGCCATCGCTCCCTGGGTCACCGCAGCATTAGCTCCTCCTAAACCTACCACGCGGGCATCCACATCCATCTTTAGGAATTGAGCACCGGATGTTCCCAGATTGTCGAACTCCGCAGACCAGACTCCACCCGCAAAGAAAACCAGGCAGGCTAAGACTGAAAATATAAGTAACTTCCTCATCACGGTTTACCTCCTAAATTAATTCATAAGTTATCGTATTACGGCAAATTTGCCGATTATTTCTCCGTAGTCTGATTCCACATGATAGATGTAGATACCAGCAGCGATCTTCTGGTTGTTCTTATTCATAAGATCCCAGTTCTCATTTCCGTCAAATTCCGCACTGTCGTGTCTTAAGGTTCGGATGAGGTCTCCTGCCATAGTGTATATCCGGATGGTACACTTGTCCGGAAGGCGAGTGAACGCCAAGCGGGAATAATCCCTGCTGGGCTCCCAGTTGTTTCGCACGATATAGGGATTGGGTACAACCCTGATGTCATCCAGATTCACCAGATCTGTTGAAATGTACGGCTTGTTGGTCTTGAAAGCAAAGACATCATCTGATGTATTGGGCTTGTTGGTAATCATCAAAACAGAATCCCCTTTCTCCCAGACCGGGTCAGTTTCACTGAAAGCAAAACGATAATCCCAATCGTATCGGGAAAACGGGTCACCGGTATCGAAACCCCAATAGGCACTAGCAGGATCGTGGTCCGGATTGGAGAAGAAATCCTCGGCGTAAGTATTTCCTTGATTGTTTTTGTCCAGGATAAGAAAGTAGTTGTCCGTGTGGAACGTGGCATCGTAGAAATCATACATCAAAGGCCAAAGCCGAACATCATCCGCAGGATCATCAAGGATCATACCTAAATCCCAGAGCTCAAAAGGAACGCTTGCCAGAGTTGGGTCTGCAAGAAAAATACCCATGGGAGTGTTGCCCTGATCATCCTGATAAAGCCCCTCTGCCGTGGTATCCCCAGGACCAGCAACAAATTTCAACAGAAAGTTTCTATAATTACCGTTGTTCACAGCATTTCTTCCACCCATGTAAGCCTCATTGAAAAGCCATGACAGACCTTCGGAGCTCAATTCAGTCAGATCGTCGTTAAAAGCAATCGGCGGTCCCATCACCTTAACCACCATGCCGTCCACTACTGGATAGTTATCATCTCCCGATATGTTGGTTTGATTCTTCAGCACCGTATCGTTGTCAGTGACATCGATAAGATGCCAATAGTCACCCTCGAACACCACATTATAATTGTGCCCGGTTAAAACCAAAGGCTCGACTACGGTGATAATAACCGTGCCATCGCTCAGAAAGCCTGATGCGGATGTATGTTGAATTTCGTAGGCACTTCCCTCAACAATTCCTGTGGCATGGGAACGAGGTGTCACAGCTATGCCTCTTATTCCATTCTCCAGGCTGTGGGGCGATGAGAAGGGCTGAAAATCATAGGCGGTCACATCATACCAGTAGGTCATTCCGTTGATCAATCCTGTGTCAACATATGCATATCCCAGAGCGGTGTTGTCACCTTCCGGTTCCTCTAAATATCCTGTTATCTTAAATATGATATCCTCAGCTGGAACGTAAGAAGGATCATCACCTTTGAAATTAATCGCCATTCCACCAACCATAAGCCAGCAGTCATCAAAATAGTCATCGTAGGTTCCATCAGCTATGCGTTCGGTAGTGCTTCGGCTGGTGGGCAGGCTATCCTCAAAGTAGGGATTAAAGTCCCAGGAGAACATCTCAAACACATAAGGAGGTTCTCCCACCTCATACCAGTGTTCCTGCACTTCAGAGGCTGGAACGTCTGTTCCCAGCGTAAGGTTGCTGACGAAGAATGAACCATCCGCCTTCAACTGTACCAGATACTCCTGTCCGGTAAAGAGCTCTGTTCCGTAGACTGCCAAGAACCAGTTTTCCGTCCAGAATTCATCATATGTCACCGTACCCTGAAAAGGAGAACCGGCTACTTGTTGTATCCTCACGTGACGAGGAGTGGCGCTGCTTTTATCCCAGGATGCTAAAAGTTCGAAACTTCCGGGCAAACCGCTGGTGCTCCGATAAACTCTATATCCTTCGAAATCCTCTTCCAGATATGCGGGGTCATATAGAGGATGGGCAGG
>LJUW01000036.1 GCA_001304315.1 candidate division Zixibacteria bacterium SM23_73_2
AAACCTGGCAGGCGTTCTGTGTTCTATTGCCGGTCCAGTCAGTTGGAGTGATGGGGGATGAGAGAACCTACGAGAATGTTTTGGCTTTGCGCGCTGTGACTTCCCTGGATGGAATGACCGCAGACTGGGCAAAGCTTCCCTATGATTTGATTGAAAATATCTCCAACAGAATCATAAATGAGGTCAAGGGGATAAACCGGGTTGTATATGACATAAGCTCCAAGCCGCCAGCGACGATTGAGTGGGAATGAGGTCGGAAAACGGTGAACGGAGAACAGAAAGCAGTATTCAGTAGGCAGACATTTTAATATTGGTTCAGGGTACCCATATCCTGAACCTCTAACAGTATACTTATAAAAATATATTGATGAAAACAGATACTTTATCTGTAATAAAACTATCAAAACGCAAATAACAGAAATGTGAAACTATTTACATGGAGGGACAAATGAGGAACCTCATAATTTTTGTATTTTTATTCTTGCTAATATCGATCTCAATTTCAAAAGCCACAGTGAATGTGGTTGTTTCAACTTACGAAGGTTTAGTATTGGCAGCAGACAGCAGATTAACATTAACTGACATAGAAAAACAAGCGGATAGTGTAATTACTACTGATTCGATGGACATAGTTACAAAAGTTTATATTATAAAAGAAAAAGAGAAACAGAGGGTTGC
Source organism: candidate division Zixibacteria bacterium SM23_73_2 (assembly GCA_001304315.1). Lineage (GTDB taxonomy): Bacteria > Zixibacteria > MSB-5A5 > MSB-5A5 > SM23-73-2 > SM23-73-2. The sequence goes on from LJUW01000036.1 coordinate 679, forward strand.
CTCCGATTACAGTAAGAAGATTTTTCAGATTGGTACGTCAGTGGGTGTTACCTGCTCAGGTGTAGGTTTTTTGTATAACGAGTTGGGTAATAATTCTAGTATCAAAGGAATTATCGAAGATTTTAGAGTTCAGGAAGGTATTAGCGATCTTTCTGCTATACCTATTGAAAAAGCTGTTAGTAGATTAAGAGTATTTATGGAAAACTTGTATAAGAATCAGCCTCGTAATAAAGATAAAGGTACATTACGATTAATAATATGTGGTTATGATGAGAACAAAAAAAGAAGAATATTTGACTTTTATATGCCCCAGGATACTGTACTACCCAGATTTGGACAAGGAATTCCTGGGTCATTAGTAAGCGGGCAGGATGATGTTTTTTCAAGATTAATAAAAGGATTTGACGCTTCTTTATTAGATTCAAAAATCTACTCAGAAAATCAAGAGATTTTTAGTGAATTGCGTTATGATATACGATATGATCTGATGTCTTTGCAAGATGCTGTTGATTTTGCTCTTTTTATAGTTAGAGCAACAATTGAAGCCCAGCGATTTAATCAAAAAGCTTCTATGGGAGTTGGTGGTGATATTGACATAGCTGTTATTACTCCAGATGGTTTTAGATGGATACAGAAAAAAGAATTGCATGGGGAATAACTAATAATTAGATTGTTGGTTCGGGGTACCTTACCCTGAGCTTTTATATTTCGGTGTATGGGTACCCCGAAATAACAATCAATCCGTTAAATCCGTTTTATCCGTTGACAGCTTCATTCTTTGTTGGTTCGGGAATTGGAATTCCCGAACCTAAGTATCCTGCGGGAAATCCAATTCCCGCAGGAACTGGCGATCCGCTAAATCCGTTTTATCCGTTGATAAAAATCAGTTGACCGTTTATCCTTGACACTAAAGTTTGCCCCCCTTATATTGAAAAAAGGAAAAGTTAAAAAGGAGAGTAAATTGGAAGGTCTTCCAGAGTATCTTGCACATAGAAGAGAAAAGTTAAAGAAATTAAAAGAGAAAGGTCTTGATCCTTATCCTTACAAGTTCGAAAAGACCCACAGCACAGAGGAGATTTTAAATAACTTTGAAAAATTGGAAAAAGAACAAAAGGAAGTTAAAATCGCAGGGAGGATAATCTCCTTAAGAGGTCACGGTAAAAGCGTGTTTTTTCATATTCAGGATGGGTATGGTAAGATTCAAATCTATCTTAAATCGGATGAGGTGGGAAAGGAGAAATTCGAGGAGTTCGATTTATTTGACATCGGTGATTTTATCGGGGTGGTTGGTATTGTCTTTGTTACCAAAAAGGGTGAGAAAAGCATCAGAGCATCTGATTTTGTGATGTTGTCAAAGTCCTTACGTCCCTTGCCTGAGAAATGGCACGGGCTGCAGGATAAGGAATTAAGGTACAGGCAGAGATATTTGGATTTGATCGTCAATCCTGAGGTGAAAAAGACATTTCTTTTACGAACAAAGATAATTCAGGCGATGAGGAAATTCTTAGATGATAGAGGTTTTATCGAAGTAGAGACTCCAATTCTCCAGCCTATCTATGGCGGAGCATCGGCAAGACCATTTAAGACCTATCACAATACTCTGGAGAGGGATTTATACTTGAGGATAGCAGATGAGCTTTATTTGAAAAGGCTTTTGATCGGGGGATTCGAGAAGGTCTACGAGGTGTGCAAGGATTTCAGAAACGAGGGGATGGACAAAAATCACAATCCGGAGTTCTCCATGCTGGAGCTTTATCAGGCTTATGCTGATTACAATGATATAATGAAGCTGGAAGAGGAGCTTATGAAATTCATCGCTCAAAAGGTTTCGGGAAAACTCAGTTTCACATATCAGGGTGATGAGATAAATCTGGATGCCGAGTGGAGGAGAATCCCAATTCTGGAATCGATAAAGGAATATGCGAAGGTGGATTTAGAAAAAAAAGACGAAAAAGAGATAAGAGAAATAACAAAAGATTTGAATCTATCGATTGATGAAAAGGCTAATAAATGGAAGCTGGTGGATACCATTTTCGGGAATCTGGTTCAGCCCTATCTGGTGCAGCCGACTTTTATAACCGATTACCCAACTCAGATGTCCCCTTTAGCTAAAAAGCACAGGAAAAAAGAGGGCTTGACCGAGAGGTTTGAGCTTTTCATTGGGGGACTGGAGCTGGGCAATGCTTTCTCCGAGTTAAATGATCCTCTGGACCAGAGGGAGAGGTTTTCCCAGCAGATGGAATTGAGGGATTTAGGGGATGAGGAGGCTCAGGTTACTGATGAGGATTTTCTGCGGGCACTTGAACACGGTATGCCCCCCACCGGTGGTTTGGGAATTGGAATCGACAGGGTGGTTATGCTTTTCACCGATTCATCGTCAATAAGGGACGTGATATTTTTCCCGCAGATGAGACCAGAGGCGTAGTAACAAATTCATGCGTTTGGATAATTTTGTGACGATAATTATACGTGCTGTCGGGAGTTTCCTCCCGACAGAAAATAGTAGCGTCAGGAGATAACTCCTGACGCCACGAGGGAGTTTATACTGATGATGAGGATGAATGCTTTTTTGGAAATCACATATGCTTTACTATGTTAAGAAAGATAGGCTGTTCAAGAATCTTGAGGATGAAATCCCCCCATCCCCCTTTATTAAAGGGGGAGAAAGGGGGATTAAATTTTTCTTTGATGCTGTATGTGCTGTCGGGAGTTTCCTCCCGACAGAAAATCGTAGCGTCATGAGAAAACTCCTGACGCCACGATAAGCACATGTAATCAAAGAGAAGCGTGGAATAGCCTTTATGGCTCTGGCAGAGGGATGAACCCTCTGCTACGCAAAAAAGATAGATAAATTATGTCCTACGAGTTTTTCATAGCCAAAAGGTATCTGAAATCTAAAAAATCATCCAAGTTCATCTCCATCATTACCATAATCTCGGTTTTGGGAGTTTTGATCGGGGTTGCTGCTTTGACTTTTGTTCTGTCGATGATGAACGGATTCGAAAAGGAGGTCAGGTCAAGGATCATAGGTACAACCGCTCACGTTACTATTTTCCCAGCAATGGGGGAGGGGATGGATGATTATGAAGCTTTGTTGCCTGAGATAAATGAGGAAAAACATGTCGTTGCAACAGCTCCCTTTGTTTACTCCAAGGCAGCGATCGCCTCAAAAGTTGAGTCGGATGGAATAATAGTCAGGGGAATCGATCCAAAAAAAGAAAAAGAGGTTTCCGATATCCAGGAAAACCTTTTGGCCGGGAGTTTCGATTTCGAGCAAACCGAGGTTCCGGGAATCGTTTTGGGTGCGAATTTAGCTGAGAGGCTGGGCGTTTCCCTGGGAGATGAGGTGGTCCTTTTCAGCATGAGCAAGGAGGATTTGACCGCAGGCTGGACCATTCCCAAAGCCACAAAATTCCAGCTGGTGGGACTGTTTGAAACCGGTATGTTCGAATACGACGCCTCCTTATCCTACATCTCCTTAAAATCAGCACAGAAGCTTTTCAATTTAGGAGATAGAGTCACCGGTTTGCAGGTGAAGATAGATGATCTGTATAAAGCCAAAAGTATCGCACAAAGACTGGATGAAAAATTGGGTTACCGCTTCTATGCTCTGGACTGGATGCATATGCACAAGAATCTTTTCTCCTGGATGGCACTGGAAAAATATGCCATGTTCATCGTTTTGAGTTTAATCGTTGCAGTTGCGGCATTCAACATAATAAGCACCTTGATAATGGTGGTTCTGGAGAAAAAAAAGGACATCGGAATATTGAAATCTTTAGGCTCAACCTCATCCAGCATAATGAGGATATTCATGTTCGAGGGTTTGGTGGTGGGAGTAGTTGGAACCATTTTGGGCTCGGTTTTAGGATATTTTTTGTGCTGGATCCAGAGAACTTTCAGGATAATCTCTTTACCTGCTGAGATCTATTTTATAAATTCATTGCCCGTAGATACGAGAGTTTTGGATTTCATTCTGGTAGCCTTAGCAGCTATAGCAATAACCTTTTTGGCAACTCTATATCCTGCCAAAAAGGCAGCTGATCTTGCGCCGGTGGATGCGATAAGATACGAGTGAATTTAGGTTTTAGGTAGTAGGTAATTTATATTGATAAAGTTATTAAATTTGATAATATTTATAAATAACTTGCCAAATATGGCGAAAATATTTATAGTGGTATTGAGTTGAGAGATAAAGTATTATTGGAAGGGAAAGGAATTCATCGGAGTTTTCAAACAGGAGGTGAGAGACTTCACGTATTAAAGGGAGTTGACATCGAGATTTTTCAGGGGGAGATAGTTTGTGTGGTGGGAGAATCCGGGGTAGGGAAAAGCACTTTACTTCATATTTTAGGAGCCTTAGATCGACCGGATCAGGGAATGGTTAGATTGAACTCAAAAGAGATTTTCACTCTCTCCGATCAAAAGCTGGCGGGTTTCAGAAATGAGAGCATCGGATTTGTATTTCAGTTTCATCATCTTCTGCCTGATTTTTCTGCGTTGGAGAACGTCATGATGCCGAGGCTTATCGCCGGGGAGAGTGAGAAGGTGGTTGGTATGGCAGAGAACCTGTTGGGAGAGTTGGGGCTTTCGGACAGGAAAGATCACCGTCCCGGAGAGCTTTCAGGAGGTGAACAGCAGAGGGTTGCGGTAGCCAGGGCTCTGGTTAACCAGCCCCAGGTGGTGATAGCGGATGAACCCTCGGGCAATCTGGATAAAAAAAGCAAGGATGAGCTGCACCAGCTATTGTTGGATTTGAACCAAAAGAAAAATCAGACTTTCATCATCGCCACTCACAATCTTGATCTGGCGAAAATGGCTCACAGAATATATGCTTTAAAGGATGGGAAGGCATCTTTAACTGAACTTTAGGGAGCATAGCATGCTTTGTCAGGACTGCAAAAAGAAAGAAGCCACAGTTCATATGACTCAGATAATAAATAACGAGAAGATCGATTTGAACCTTTGTCGGGAATGCGCAGAAAAAAGGGGATTTCATTCCCCTTTGGAGGGCAAGGCTTTTCCATTGGCTGAGTTTTTGGCCAGCATTTTGGATCAGAGCTTACAAAAAGTTCCTCCGGAGTTAAAGGAAAGCAAATGCAGCGTATGCAGGATCGGATATCCCGATTTCGTCAAATCCGGAAGGCTGGGTTGTGGAAATTGTTATAAGATTTTCAGGCCTCAGTTAAAAGATCTCCTGCGAAAAATTCACGGTTCGGATGTGCATCGGGGGAAAATTCCCGGGGTTGGTGAGGACGTGATGAAACCTGTAAGAGAGCAGCGGCGCCTTCAGGAACAGTTGAAAAAAGCTGTGGAGGCTGAGGATTTTGAAAAAGCTGCCCAGATCAGGGACAGGATTAAAGCTTTGGAGAGAGGTCGTTAAAATTTTGCATCAGGGAATTTTGTATGTTTGAGGAGATGGTCAGAAGGGAAGCTCAATGGCTTTCCGGAGAGGGGAAAAACTCAGATATAGTCCTCTCCAGCCGGGTCAGGCTTGCCCGGAATATCAGAGGAGTCCCTTTTCCCACAGTGGCTGATGCGGATACCCGTCAAAAGGTTTTGTCGTATGTTAAGATAGCGATTGAAAAAAGCGAATCTTTTAATAAGGGAATGTTTCACAGTTCCTCTGAACTGTCGCCAATGGATAAGAATTTCCTTTTGGAGAGGCATCTGGTTAGCCCCGAATTTGTCAGGGATCAAAATGGTTTCAGGGGAATATTTATAGGAAGGGATGAGAAGATATCGATTATGGTGAATGAGGAGGATCATCTGAGAACTCAGGCAATAAAGTCAGGTCTTGAAATAAAAGCTACCTGGCAGGAAGCTAACCGAATGGATGATGAGCTTTCCAAGTTTCTGGAGTTTGATTTCGATTCCGATTTCGGTTATCTCACCTCCTGCCCCACCAATGTGGGAACCGGAATAAGGGCTTCGGTGCTTATCCATCTGCCTGGCCTGGTTTTGACCAAGGAGGTGGAAAAGGTCATTTCCCGGATTACCAAGATGGGACTCAGCGTTAGAGGATTCTATGGTGAAGGGACCGATGTTTTAGGAAATCTTTTTCAGATATCCAATCAGACCACCCTGGGTAAATCGGAGGAGGATATAGTCGAAAGCCTGGAGAAGATAACTCAGCAGATAATAGAATACGAGGGAAATTCCAGAGTCACCCTTTTCCGGGATGCCAGGGAGCAGATCGAGGATAAGATCTGGAGGGCTTATGGAATTTTGAGATATGCCCGGGTTTTAACCTCGGACGAGGTGATGAATTTGCTTTCGGCATTAAGGCTGGGGATAAGAACGGGGACTTTATCCGGTATAGACCTGAGATCGCTCAACCAGCTTTTGATTTTAACCCAACCGGCTCACCTTCAGAAATATTTTGGATCTCAGATGAATGCGGATCAAAGAGACAAAAGGAGGGCAGAGATTTTAAGGGAAAGGCTGAACTGATTAGAAAGATTCATTATCTTGAAATAAACCTTTGACATTTTTGGATTTCTTTTTAAATTATAGATAAGAGAGCTTGTATCGTATATAGATGGGAGTAGAAGATGAATGAGATGTTCACAGAGAAAGCCAGGAAGGCGATAGAATATGCCAGGGATGAGGCTGCCAGATTGCGGCATGATTATATTGGAACGGAGCACCTTCTATTGGGCCTCATCCGTCTGGGTGAGGGAAGGGCCATTGAGGTCTTAATCAATATCGGGATAGATTTAAACGAGCTTAAGGGTTCGGTGGAGGAGGTGGTGCAGCCTTCCGCGGGAACCCTTACCCTGGGCCAGCCTCCCCTGACAGCCAGGGCAAAAAAGAGTCTGGAGCTTGCCACCCAGGAAGCCCGCGCCTTAAGAACGAAAGAGGTGGACTGCGAGCATATCCTTTTGGCTCTTTTGAGGGACGAGGAGGGTGTGGCAGCCCAGGTTTTGTCGATGTATGAGGTGGATTATAAAGAAGCTTATGAGGAACTGAAAAACATCCGTGCAGGAAAGCCCTCCTCTTATGGAAGAAAAAGGAAGAAGACCAAAACACCTGCTTTGGATCACTTTGGAAGGGATCTGACCGAGCTGGCCCGAAGAGGGAAATTGGACCCCATTATCGGAAGGGACAATGAGATCGAAAGGGTTTCCCAGATACTCTCTCGCCGGAAGAAAAACAACCCGGTTTTAATCGGCGAGCCAGGAGTGGGAAAGACTGCAATCGCTGAAGGATTAGCTCAAAGGATAGTTCAGGGAAAGGTTCCCCAGATTTTGGAAAACAGAAGGATCGTAACTTTGGACATGGCGGCTTTGGTTGCCGGTACAAAATATCGGGGTCAGTTCGAGGAGAGGATGAAGGCGGTTATGAGTGAGATCATCAACTCCAAGGATGTGATAATCTTTTTGGATGAGCTGCACACCATTGTGGGAGCCGGAAGCGCCGAGGGCTCCCTGGATGCCTCGAACATCTTCAAGCCCACCCTCTCCCGAGGGGAGATCCAATGTATAGGTGCTACCACCCTGAATGAGTACCGAAAATACATTGAGAAGGATGGTGCTTTAGAGCGGAGATTTCAGACGGTAATGGTAGATCCGCCTTCTGCCGAGGACACCATTGCTATACTCAAGGGTTTAAGACAAAAATATGAAGAGCATCACAAAGTCAAGATCACCGATGAGGCAATTGATGCCGCAGTTAGGCTTTCGGATCGGTATATCTCCGGTAGGTTTCAGCCCGACAAGGCTATCGATGTGATGGACGAGGCTGGTTCCAAAGCTCACCTGGCATCTTACACTAAACCGCCGGAGTTCGACGAGTTGGATAGTGAAATAAAAAGGATACAGAAATCCAAGGAACAGGCGGTTAAGGATCAGGAATTCGAAACCGCAGCCAAACTCCGGGATGAGCTCAAGTTTAAAAAGGATCAGCTGGAGAAGCTGAAGAACAAATGGGTTGCGGAAAGGGAAAAGATCACGGTCAAACTTAGCGATGAGGATATCGCTGAGGTGGTTTCCAAGATGACCGGTATACCTCTTTTCAGACTGGAGGAAAAGGAGTCGAAAAAGCTTTTAAGGATGGAAGAGGAGCTGAAGAAGAGAATCGTTGGTCAGGATAAGGCCATTTCATCCATAACCAGAGCCATAAGAAGATCGAGAGCAGGGCTGGGCGATCCCCGTCGTCCCATCGGTTCTTTTATCTTCTTGGGACCCACCGGGGTGGGAAAAACCGAGCTGGGCCGAGCTTTAGCAGCTTTTTTGTTCGAGGACGAGGACAGCCTGGTCAGGATAGATATGTCGGAGTATATGGAGAAGTTCTCAGTTTCCAGGCTTATTGGAGCACCTCCCGGATACGTGGGTTACGAGGAGGGAGGCCAGCTTACCGAGAAGGTCCGGAGAAAACCATACTCGGTTGTGCTTTTAGACGAAATAGAGAAAGCCCATCCCGAGGTTTTCAATATCTTGCTTCAGATGTTGGATGATGGTCAACTGACCGATAGCTTTGGAAGGAAGGTCGATTTCAGAAACACGGTTGTGATCATGACCTCGAATATGGGAACCAGGCAGATAAAGTCGGGCAAGGGCATGGGGTTCCAGAAGGGGGATGAGAAATCCAGTTACCAGCAGATGAAGGATAAGATAATGGACGAGGTCAAAAAGACATTCAATCCTGAGCTTCTGAACCGAATCGATGAGACGATTATCTTCAAGGCTTTGGGGATTAAAGAGATAATGGAGATCGTAAACATTCTGCTCTCCGACGTTGCCAAAAGGCTTGCCGATAAAGGTATATCCTTCGAGCTTACTGAATCTGCCAAGGAATTATTGGCTGATAAGGGGTATAACCCGACCTTTGGTGCCCGTCCCTTGAAAAGATCGATCCAGAATTTTCTGGAGGATCCTTTGGCTGAGGAGATCATCAGAGGTCAGTTTGCCTGCGATTGTCACGTTTTAATAGATAGAAAACCAAAAGAGGATAAGCTTTTCTTTGACATAAGGGTTGGAGAAAAAGCTGGTAAACAGAAGGTGAAATAAAAGGGAAGGTAGTTTATGGCTCATAAAAAGGGAGTAGGTTCATCCAGAAACGGGAGAGACTCCCACGGACAGAGATTAGGAGTGAAGTGTTTCAGTGGAGAAGCTGTTTTAGCTGGATCTATACTGGTTCGTCAACGGGGAACCAGGGTCTATCCGGGTTATAATGTGGGGATGGGAAGGGATAATACCCTGTTTGCCAGGATCACCGGTGTAGTGAAGTATGAGAGAAAGGGAAAAGGAAAAAAATTAGTTTCAGTTTACCCGTAATTTTTTTACAAAAGATTGCTAATTTTTTCACAAGCTTCAAAACTTCTTCACCGAAAAGAATACCTTTATCGTTTTTTGGGTTTGTAGATTAAACCAAAGGTCTTTTATTATCCAAGATGAAATCATTTGGTATTTTGCTTGCCGGATGTGGTTTTTGGGATGGTTCAGATGTTTGGGAATCCGTTTTGATCTCTTATTTTTTGTCCAGAAGGAAAATGCCTTATTCTTTCCTAACCTTGGATATGAGTCAGAAGGAGGTGGTGGATCACATCACCGCCAATAGCTTCCCCCAGACAAGGAGTTTATTATCCGAATCAGCCAGAATCGGGGGTTCGGAGATGAAGATCTTAGAGGATGTAGCTTTAGAACAGCTTTTGGGTCTTTTTATCCCTGGAGGTTGGGGCCTTCTGAAAAACCTTTCGGAGTTTGACTTAGAGCAGAATTCATTCGGTGTGGATAAAAGAGTGAAAATATTTTTAAGGTCGATTCACCGGAGGAAGAAACCGATGGGGGGATGCGGGCTGGCTACCTTTCTTTTGGCTTTTTGCCTTAACGATCTTTCCGGATCACCAATAAATTTGACCCTGGGCAATGATGCCAAACTGTCCAAAAAGCTTGAGGGTTTTGGAGTAAACCACGTTATCTCCAAAGCATCCGAAGCGGTGGTAGATAAGGAACACAAGATAGTCACCACCCCGGGAACCCTTTTGAAGAAAAACATCTCGGAGGTTTCCTCCGGGATAGAGAATTTGGTCCTGGGGGTTTTGGAATTAACCTGTTAAAATCAAAAAGGAGGTAATATGCGTCAGATTGATGCAGCCAAGATAACCGAGGAAGTGAAAAAGCTTTGCATCGAAGCCAATTATTATCTGGGCAAGGATGTCATGGATGCGCTGGAGGCCGGACACAAAAAAGAGGAATCACCGGTGGGCAAGGAGATTATCTCCCAGATTTTGGAGAACGATAAGATCGCAGCCGAAGGGGTATTCCCCATGTGTCAGGACACCGGTGCTGCGGTGGTTTTCGTGGAACAGGGTGCGGACGTTTTCGTCAACGGGAACCTTTTCGAAGCGATAAACGAAGGGGTGAGGCAGGGTTATAAAGATGGTTATTTGAGAAAGTCGATGTGCGATCCCATCACCAGGAAAAACACCGGAGACAACACCCCGGCAATCATTCACATGAACGTTGTGCCCGGAGACAAGCTCAAGATCATCGTGGCTCCCAAAGGAGGCGGATCGGAGAACATGAGCTTCGTTAAGATGATGAAGCCGGCTGACGGGATTGAAGGGGTCAAGGAATTTGTAATCGATTCGGTTAAAAACGCTGGTTCAAATCCCTGTCCCCCTATTGTCGTTGGAGTGGGCATCGGTGGAATTTTCGAGAAGTCTGCCCAGCTTGCCAAAAAGGCTCTTTTGAGAACTATAGGCTCCAAGCATCCAGACCCATTCTATGCTGACCTGGAAGCTGAGCTTCTGGAGAAGGTGAACAAGACCGGAGTGGGTCCCCAGGGCTTGGGCGGAACAGTTACCGCTCTGGCGGTTTTCGTTGAGGTTCATCCCTGTCACATCGCCAGCTTCCCCGCAGCAGTGAACATCAACTGCCATGCGGCAAGGCACAAAGAGGCGGTTATTTAGTGGTTAGCTGTTGGTAGTTAGAAAAAGATAAAAACTATGGAGGTAATAAAATGGCTGAGGTAAAGAGATTGAATACCCCTTTGACTGATGAAGATATCGAGGGGTTGAAAATTGGAGATAATGTTTTAATAACAGGTGAGATATTTACAGCCAGGGATGCAGCCCATAAAAAAATGGTCGAAATTCTGGATAAGGGTGAAAAGCTCCCTTTTGACATAAAAGGACAATTAATCTATTATGTCGGGCCTTCACCAACTCGCCCTGGACAGGTTATAGGTTCTGCGGGACCAACGACATCGGGAAGGATGAATAAATATGCACCCCGGATTCTGGAGGCTGGGTCAAAGGGGATGATCGGAAAAGGTGAGATGGGTGGTGGAGTGCCCGATGCTTTGAAAAAAAACAAGGGTGCATATTTCATAGTTGTCGGTGGTGCTGCTGCTTTGATCTCCAAATCGATCACTGCCAATGAACTGGTCGCCTGGGAGGAGATGGGAGCAGAGGCGGTCAGGAAGTATACGGTCAAGGATTTCCCGGCTATCGTTGCCCAGGATTCCCACGGGGGGAATATGTACGTTGAGGGAATAAAGAAGTATAGTAAGATTTAAACAACTCCCTTAAATAAGTTTATTTTATGGGCGGGGTTACCTCCCGCCCTTTTTTTTTCAAAACCTCCCCTTAATCCCCTCCTTAGAAAGGAGGGGAAACCGTTTCCTCTCCTTTTTAAGGAGAGGGTCAGGGTAAGTATAATTAGGCAAAAACATCTTTTGTTGTTGCCAAATTTTTAATTCGGCAATCCCTTGCTGCATTTTAAATGCAGCAACAACGCTAATCCTCCTGTTTTGCCTTCTATGTTAGGTTCAAAAACTAATATCCCACTTGTGGAGGGGGACCACTTTTTAAAAGGTAGTTTGCCAAATAAATCACGTCAGATAAATTAATCAGGCAGTCTGCGTTCATATCTGCGTTGGTATAAGAACAGGGGAAATATCCAGGTTCAGACCCAGATTTCAAAAGATACCTTGCAAGATGAATCACATCTGATAAGTTCACCGAATCGTCTAAGTTCGCATCACCAAGCAATACATCTGAAGATTCAATATGGAAAATTCCCTTTTCAAACTGGGGAGTAAAAGTAGAGCCTTCATCTGTATCCATACGAAGATCATAAAAAGTTCCAAGTACAATGCTAAGTGTATCTATCGTTACTGTACCCGTATCCGTGGCAGTAAAGAACAAATTTACAGCTGGGCCTCGCCCTGGCTTTATCGTCTGGTCCACTAAGTAAGCTACAGCAGCGCACACTAATATATTTTGGACATTATCAATAGTATCAAATTTAGCCTGCATTGGCTCAGCTCTAGTTCCTGTAAAACTTACAGAGTCCAGAAAAAGAGGTCCGGTCCAATGAAAAGGGAAAGTAAATGCTGCTAAAACCTCATCATTTTCTATAATGGTAGAAATGACAACTTTGCCACTACACGACGAACTATCGATATAAGAACATCTCTGTTCAAACAAGACCGAATCTAGACCATAAGGATCTAACGGATCCTGCTGAGCAAAGCTATTGCTAAGGAAGATAAATATAAACAGCAAATCCATTAAAAGAAACTTTGTTATTGTTTTGCTCACCCCCGGTCTCCTATGCTTAGGACTTAAACTCTATTATAAAAATGCAACAACCTATTTATATAATAATAAAGACCTTAATATTTGTCAAAAGAAAAATTCAAATTTTTTGATACTCAAAAGGTGTTATACCAATTTTAAAATCAACACCCGTATGTGTTTAAGAAACAACTTTAAAAGGGTGTTAGCCTAATGCGTTACAACACATTAAATTGTGTATGTATTTGTAGGTCGGATTTCAAAATCCGACTATAAGAGAGTCGATTTTAGAAAATCGATCCGAAGGATCGATCCTTCGGATCGACCTACTAAAAGTCTTAAAGAATCTGCTAAGCAGATGCTTTGCTCTCCACTACCAGCTTTCCTTTGTTCTCTCCCTCTCCCATATAGAGGGTGACATGGGGGAAGGGTATCTCGATTCCCTTTTCATCGAAGGTCTTTTTGACCCTGCGCCTGAACTCCCTGGCTACGTCCCACTGCTTTATGGGAAGGGTTTTGAACATTACCTTTATGATCACCGCTGAGTCAGCGAAATCGTCCACTCCCAGGATCTGAAGAGGCTCCAGTATTATCTCAGAATAGTCAGGATCTTTTTGCATCCCATCTGCGATCTCTTTTAAGGTTTCCATCACCTTATCAACGTCCTCCTTGTAAGCCACTCCGATGTCCAGAAGCGCCCGGGACCATTCCTTGGTCATATTGGAAGCAGTGGAGATGGAGCCGTTGGGAATGAAGTGAACTTTTCCCTCCAGGTCCCTTAGTACCGTGGTTCTCAAAGACATCTGCTCTACCACCCCTCCAACTCCTGCTACGCTGACCACGTCCCCTACCCGGTACTGATCCTCCATCAAAATGAAAAAGCCGTTGATCACATCCTTGACCAAAGACTGAGCACCAAAACCCAAAGCCAAACCTATTATTCCAGCACCAGCGATTAACGGTCCGATGTCCAAGCCCAGCTCTCTTATAATCATCATTAAAGCCACCGCTAAAATCACCGCCATAAGTCCGGTCTGGATGATCCTGCCCAAAGTCTTTGCCCTTTTCTCGGTCTCCGAGGGGACCACCCCTTCCTGTTTGAGAACCACCTTTTCAAACCTGTGAATTATCACTTTCACGATCCGGTAGGCGATAAAGGCACCCAGAAGGATAAAAGCTATTTTCACCCCGTGGGTTAAAAGCCAGTGAATGATGGAATCCAGCGAGAATGGCATCGAGGGCATATGAACCTCCTTTGATTTTTAGATTTTTTCTGCTAAAACAGTTTTAAGTAAAAAGTATTTTAATATTCAAACCTTTAACTTTTTCCGAACTGTTTCTTTTCTTTTGCCATAGAATATAAGCTTAACTTAAAAATCTTCAAGAAAAAATGGGAAGAATTTTAATTTAAAAAATAAGAAGACAACTAACGAAAGTCAGGTGATGGGATTATAAAAAATGTTTGATTCGGATTCGGTTTAATAAAAATAACCATAAAAGCAGCCGTGCTTTGGAGGGGGTACTCCGGGTTTTAAAATGTAGTTAGCGAGATATATCGCATCCCCTATGCTGATCTGACAGTCGCAGTCAGGGTCCGCTCTCCAGACAGGCTGGGGGAGCTTCACCGGTTTGCCAAAGTAGAAGTTTGCCAGAAGGATAACGTCATCCAGTCCCAGATTCCAGTTTCCGTTCACATCGCCATTGAGGTAATTGATCGCCAGGTTTTGCGGTCCATCCCCAACATAGTAGCTTTTCAAAATTTCACCGGAGGAGTCGATTTTGGTAACGTTATCAGTTTGAAAATTAGAGGTGTAAACCGTTGAGTCCTGAAAAGAGATTACCGAGACCACCCCGGTATCTCCGGGTAGTTCTAAAGGATTTGAAGACCCATGAAAAACGCTGTCTCCTTTTACATCAAAGGTATAGACCTGGCCATCGGTTCCCCAGCCCCCGGCAGCAATATAACCCACTCCGTCAGGAGAAACAGAGATGATTCCAGGACTTCCCCCAATTTCAAAACTATCTATTTGCGCTCCTCTCTTTGTCCACAGGTTCGAGGATTTAGACTCCGAGTTTCTGCCAACCTCAACTACCTTCTTTACCACATCGTTTATGGGGTCTATTATATAGATTTTACCCCATTGGGACTGGTAATCCCCGGTGCAGACTACATAGAGTTCTCCCTGGCTATCTAAATCCAGATACTGGGGATTGGTGCCTACGTTTATCACCTTAAGAACAGAATCTCCCTGGGTATCGAAAACAGCTACCGTGCCCTGTCCGTAAATCCCGGGATAGGAGATGAAGCTGGTATTGCAAACGTAACCCTTGTTTAGGTTCTCCAGGATAAAAATCCCTGCGGGGTTTTCCCCGATGTAGAAGGAGTCGATTTTGGTTTTTGTACGCAGATCGATTTTAAACAGAGAATCCGCAGAAAAACAGGTGAGGTAGGCATATTTACCGCAATCTGAGAAATCCATAGCCCAGGGGTTACGAGCTAATCCTCCTCCGATATTAATGCTGTCTATCTTGGTATCGGTGTTGATGTTGTATATGTGGATATCCGCTGAGCCGGAGTTGACCACGTAGACCAGGCTGTCCCTGACCTTAACCTGGTTAGGAATGAACCCGGTGGTGGCGAAATTCCGGGTAATCTCATCGGTTTTTAAATTGATTTTAGACAGGGTGCATCCCAAACCATTGATAACGTAAACTGTCGGATCTGCTCCCCAAATATTGGTGAATAGAATCTGTATAAGGATAAAAATAAAAAATGATTTTTTTATCATCTTCAAACTCCTTCAAATTAAAATATTTCTTTGACTCATAACACCTGAGATTTTTAATTTCTTAAATTGTAGACTATCTCCAGGTCCAATCCCCATTCCCTTCCGGGCATAGGGTATCTTTCGATCAGAAAATATTTCTCATTCGTTAAGTTTTTTATCTGTCCATTTAACATTACCTCCCATCTGTAGATTCTTTTTTTCAACCCGAAGCTTAAATCCACCAGATGGTAGGGATTCTCCTTTAAGGTGTTCGCTTCTGTTCTATATCTTTCGCTGACCCACCTATTTTTGCAGGAAAGCTGGAGGAGTTTATAATCAATTGAGATATTTAAGTCGGTGACATATCTGGGCTGAAAGGGGATGAGTTTACCATCATAGGTTTTGTCACCGCTTTTATTTATTGCTTGAGTTGCGTTGTTTCGATAATCTATCTTTGCTGCCTTGCCAAAAAATTCTAAACTCACAAAATCGTCGTGACCGGTCATCCGTGATCTGGAGATGTTTTGCGGCACGTATTTGCCGTCAAATCTCTTTCTCCAGATTATGATATCCTTAACCGAATTATGGAAATAGGTTGAGCCCAGGGAGAGTTTTGAATTTGAAAAAAGGGGAACTTTGAATTCAAATCCGATCTCCGAATGCTCTGATTTCTCCGGCTTCAGATCGGGATTGCCCGATGCGTAAACATCCTCTTTCCAGAATAAAGCGTTGTTAGAAGGCTGTCTGAAAGATTTTCCGTAGTTACCCCTCAGGATAATCTGGATTTTTTTACCCCTGGAAAGGGCAAGGCCCACCTTAGGGGAGGTGAAATCCTTTAGGTTTTTTGTGTTATCCTGACGAAGGTGAAAATTTAACCAAAGGCTTTCAAAGACAAAAAAGTCAGGTAAAGTTAGGTTTTGATCATCCGAGACGAAAAAGCTTTTGGTTTCTCTTTTTACCTCCCCGATGCTTCTTTGAGGAAATTTAAGGTCTTTGTGATCCAAAAGGTCCTTTTTGAATTCAGAGCCGATCCGGAGGTTGTTTTTTGGCAAAAAATTGAAATCCAAAAGAAGATGTAAATCGTAAATGTCGTTTACATACCTGGAATCATATCCGAAAAGGCTTAGCAGGTTAGAAGGAAGATTTAGGTTTTGGAAATGCTGCTGGAAACGGGAGAGTGCAAATTGCATTTGCGCAGACAATTTATTGGAGAAACTTCTTTTAAGCTTCAAATTCAAAAGCTTTCTTTTATCTTCTACTCTGGCACCGGAGGATATCTCCTCCTCAAATATAGCCCCGGGTATTCCGTTTTTCGATTGGTAGAGCTGTCCTGAAAAAGTCAAGTTGGTTTTGGGATTCAAGTTGTAAATCCCGGACAAGAAGAGATTTACCCCTTTTTTATAAGAGTTTTCTCTTTTGACTTTTCCTTGGTAGGGTTTTTCATATTCAAAATCGGATCTGGAATATTTGTATGAATAAGAGAAGTTGGTGGAAAGGTTTTCCAAAACAAAGGGATTTTTAAAAGAAATACCAAAAACCTCTGTATTCCAGCTCCCCCACAAATTATCCATTTTCATTCTGGAGTCCTTGTCTATCCTCTGGGGTTGGGTTATTACGTTTATCGCTCCACCCAGAGCATCGGCTCCGAATTTTGCTGAAGCACCGCTTTTATAGACCTCGATTCTTTCCACCATCTCCAGGGGGATGGTGGAAAGGTCTGCTACACCCGTGCCCGAGGGGTTGATCCTCTGGCCATCGATTAAAACCAGAACCTGCTTGGGGGAGGAGCCTCTTATCGAAACCTGATGTTTTCCACCGACGGTTCCGGTCTTCTGAATGAAGATCCCCTCAATCGACTCTAAAGCTTCAGCCACCGTTTTTGCTTTTAATTTTTCTATTTCACCTCTGGTTAAGATCTCTGCTTCAAAGGATGGTAAAGGTCTCTTTTCCGCGGTAACTTCTATTCCCGGAATGAAGTAAGTTTTTCTTTTTAGATTGATCCTTATTTTTCTGGTTATATCTTCTGAGGTCTCTATATCCGGGATAGTTTTTTTTTCGAATCCAGAAGCATCGATTTCCAGATTGTAGAGACCCACGGGGATATTGGCGAATAAGAAATTACCAGAATTATCTGATTGGGTGAGGTAGTTGGTGTTTGCGATTTTAATTACAGCAAAACTTACAGGATTTCCATTGTCCTCCGACACAACTGTGCCGGAGATCTTTATATTGGATTGCGCAAAGGAGAGAGAGGAGATTGAAAGGTTAAGAAAAATAGAAATGAAAAGAATTCTCAGAATCTTTTTTAGCGAGTGTGAAAAGTACATTTAAATTTTTTCCTTGCCGGGGGAGAAAATAAAAAAACCAGCTTGCCGGGCTCAGCTGGTTTTATGGATTAACCTTTTCCTCACCCGCGCAAGGACATATTAAGGTTTTCAAACCTGGCAGGTTTCCTGACTTGTGGCGTCAAACCTTGAGTCTTCCTTCCCATTCCGCCTATGGCGGGACAGTGGATTAACAGACCCTCGTAGCCACTCACAGTAGCGGGGCTGTGGCGGATTCTCACCGCCTTCCCTCTTAACCCCAAAGGGGACCAGATTCGGTATTTGTTTTCAAAGAGCTTGTTTTATATTAAATATAGAGAAAATATTTTGTCAAGGATTTTTTCTGGTATTTTTAATATTAAATCTCAGGAATTTATTTGTTGCTTTTAAGGAGATTTTTGTATAATTTTGGTAAGAGATATTAAATTAAGTGACAAATATATATGTCAGAAAAAGTTCGGATATAAAGGAGTTATCTGACATTTTGAATAGTATTTTTAATGAAGAATGTTAACGTTATAATTTAACCTTAAGATGGAGTTAGTACAATGACATTGGGAAGTACACAAAAAGGGAAGATTGTAGAAAGTTTAATTGCTGCAAGTTGTATTTTAGGTTCTGACGGTAAACTTTCGGTAAGTATTCCTCTTGTAGACGATGAAGGGGTAGATATTATATTTACACCTAAAGGGGGTGGACGAAGTATATTCGTTCAAGTCAAAAGTCGCTTTACGTTAACCAAAAAAGGAAATTATCGATCTCAAATTAGGAAGAAAAATTTTTCACCTCGTCAAGATCTTTACATTATCTTCGTTTATTATGATAGTGAGAAGTCACAACTTGGAGAAACGCTTTGGTTCGTTCCCTCACATGATTTTGAGAAAAATCTTAAGGGCCAGAGTAAAAAGCGAAAAAATTACATTTTTCAGAGTCGATTTACATCTCAACAAGATATGTGGGTATCATATAAATTAAAGCTAAGAAACTTGCCACAACATATTTTGCAGTTGATAAAGATTTGATAAAAAACTTTGTGCTGTACATAACAGCAGATAACATGGTGTAAAAGACTACTTTGGTGCATCTAAATTATGCTTATGCAGAACTTCTCTTACATCGATAACATTAGATTGTGTGAAAACCCCTATTTGGGTGGCTATCCTACTTTAAGCGGGACAAATTGGAGCATTGATTTCAATGCTTTACGCAACCTAAAGGTTGCGGCTACCACATCAAAACATAATTTTCACACATCTGACATTAGGTGACATTGGTCCATATTTATTAAGAGGTAGAAAAGATGCTCTCAGAAATCGCTGTGTGTCTTGAGATAGGTCCAAAAGGGGCTGGTGTTTTTGTTCCTGATTGTCCGGGTTGCTGGGTTTTCGCGAAAACGAAAAATAAAGCCTTGAAAAAAGCAAGGGTGGCTGTGGTTGAATGGTTTGAATGGATGAAAAAACACAAAGAGAGGGTGCCAGATCTTAAAGGTAAATTAAAAATTGAAGTGGCTGAGCTACTTTGGGTCAATTACAATCCAGTTGAGGCAGGCAAGCCCGAACCTTTGTTCTGGTCTGAGGTTTTACCTGTGAAAAAAGATGATATTAAAAAAACTCTTAAGTTAATGTATTACTCTCGTCAGGATTTGCTTGCACTTGTTTCTCCCTTAACCCAAGAACAGCTTGACTGGAACCCCCCGGGAGAACCCCGCAGCATAAGAAACTGCCTGAAACATATAGCTATTGTTGAACCCTGGTATATAAACCGCCTTAATATAAAACTACCAGAAGCTTATCCGAGAGATGTTTTTAAATTATTGAATCATACACGGGAAATCGTTTTGGATTGTTTGAATGACTTCCCCAGGGAAAAAATGAAGGGAGTTTTCATCCCCCAAAAATATAAAAGCCCGGTATGCGATCTATGGACCGCAAGAAAGGTTTTAAGGAGACTGGTTGATCACGAGAGACTACACACAAAATATATCCAGAAGGTGGTAAAAATGTATAAAAAAGATAGGGGATTAAGATTATTCATTCACCTTTCAAGGAAACTCAAGGAGTGCCCATTCAACCTAAAGCTGGCAAGGATGTAAAAGGAACTGTTGAGGTTTTTCCTCAGTATGCCCAGGGTCTATCAGATCTTGAGGGTTTTTCCCATATCGTTTTGATTTATCATTTTCATCTGTCCAGAGGATTCTCCCTGGAGGTTAAACCTTATCTGGATGAGAAATTACGCGGGGTTTTTGCAACCAGAGCACCATCCCGCCCCAATCCCGTTGGAATCTCGGTGGTCCGTCTTCTAAAACGGGAAAAAGAGAAACTTTTTATTCAAAACATTGACATCGTGGATGGTACTCCTCTTCTGGACATAAAACCTTATGTTCCGGAATTTGATAAGCCTGAGAAAATCAAAATCGGATGGCTGGAGAAAAAAGTAAAGAATCAGGCCAAAGATGACGGAAGGTTTATCAAATAAAATACTTAACTTTTTGTTTCACAGTGAGCGGTTCTTCTGTGATTATTTTATCGGAGGCGTTTTGATTTTAAAACCAAAGTATTGAAATTCTTACGGGGATGTAGAGGATTGGTATGGAAGTTTGATCGTAAATTGGGTTCCCTCCCCGATTCTGCTTTTTACCTCGATTCCTCCTCGGTGATCTTCGATTATTTTTTTGCAAGCCAGAAGGCCTAAACCATGACCGTGCTCTTTGGTGGTGAATCTGACCTGGAACGCTTTTTTTAACTCCTCTTCGGACATACCCTTTCCCGAGTCAGAAATTTTTATTTCAAGAAGGTTTTCCTTTTCATTAAACCCTGTCTTGATTTCTATATCTCCATCCGCTTTACCCAGAGACCTGATGGCATCAGCTCCGTTGTTCAAGAGATTATAAAACAGCTGCTGCAATTGGTTTGAATCCGCAAGGATGAGGGGTGCTTTTCTATCCAAGGAACTGGTCATACCGATATATTGGAATCTTTTCTGAGGCTTCAAAAAGGAGACAACCTTTTCGATAAGGCCGTTTACATCGCAACCTTCCTTTTTCCCTTTCATGGAGCGAAAGTCCATCAGACTTTTTACGAAGGTTTCTGCCTTTGTCAGATGTTCCTCAACCGCCTTTACGCACTTTTCGATTTTTGCCTTGTCGTTTTTTTCCAGATGAAGAGGTAGAAGTTGAAAATAACCTTTGATGATCATCAGAAAGTTGTTTATGTCATGCCCGATTTGAGCGGACCGGTGAGCCTCGATTGCACCTTTCTCCAGTGCCACGATCTGATCCTGCAGTCCCTGGAGCTTTAGATATGATTCCTGGGTTTTCTGGAAGAGGCGCAGGTTTTCAAGGGAGATCGCGGTCTGGGTAGCAACGATTTTAATTAGTTTCATCTTGGTAGGGTCGGGTGGATTCTGGTCTTTTTTTTGATTTAGATTTAAAAACCCTACCAGTTTCTCTCCCCTTTGTATGGGGATGGAGATGATTCGATCCTTGGGGGGAAAGATCTCTGAGAAAAGATCCGGTTTGGTTTGTTGATTTTCAAGATACTGGTATATGGGAAACCGGGTGATGTCTATTTCTTTTACTGGCTCTGCTATCTTAGACCAGCTATCCGCAGTCTCCTTTGAGATCTTAAGTCTCTCTTCCTTAAACTCCCCTCTTCCCAAGTTCTGGATGACGAATATCTCTAAGCCCGCCAGGGGGTGATCCCAGATGAGAATGGAACCGTTGGTTAATTTGCAGTGGGAAAGGCCAAGTCCAAGCAAAAGCTTTAAAAGACCCTTTCTGTCCATGGTGGAAGATAGGAGTTTATTGAGGTCATATAACCAGGCCAAATCCCCGGTTTTAACCTTACCTAAAATCTCCTTTCTTTTATCCAGAGCCTTAGCCACAGCAACCTTCATCTCTTCCAGATCGAAGGGTTTCAAAATATAATCGAAGGCACCTTCTTTAACCGCCTCTTTGGCAGTTTCCACACTGGCGAAACCGGTCATGAATAAGGCGCCTAAGTTGGGACTTACCTGATGGGCTCTTTTAACCAACTCTATCCCGTCTATCTCGGGCATCTTTATATCTGCAACCATCAGATCGTATTCTTTTTCCTGAATTTTTCTTAAGGCTTTTCTGGCATCTGTAAAAGGGGATACTTGATATCCCTGGTCACAGAGAACTTTGCTGACCAGTTTTAATATCACTTCGTCGTCGTCCACCACCACGATTTTGGTCCCGATCTCCGGGACCAATTCAGCTGACTTCGATTTTCTCTCCGCCACAGATTCCCTCCTTAACCTCCTGGATGATATCTTTGATCTCCTCTAAGGCGAAAGGCTTGTGAATGCAGGTGATAGCACCTCTCTCTTTGGCTAATTCGCTTAGCGAGTCGGGAAAGCTGTCCATCATCACCACGGTTACTCTCTGATCGAACTTCCTTATTAAGGTTACAACCTCAAGCCCGGTTATCTCCGGCATATGAACATCGGAGAAGATTATGTCATAGGAGTTTTGTTTCGCTAATCTGACTGCCTCATATCCGTTTTCGATTGCAGTTACCTGGTGTCCCCAGTCGTTGAGCACCTCGCTTAAAAGCTGCCGGATGATCTGCTCGTCATCTAAGACCAATATTTTCATTTTTTTCTTTAGTTTTCTCTTCCGAAAGTATTTTCACTGGTGGACAGACTGAGATTCCGCTATCTTGACCTATAGGCATTCTTTTGCTCAGATCGATTGTTTGTCATTCAAATTACTTTCCAATAACTGTTGGATTTGACTGATTGAAAAAGGCTTTACTAAATATCCGGAGGCGCCAAGGTTTCTGCACTCAGTTTCAGTCTCCACAGAGGGATAGCCGGTAATCATGATTACCGCGGTGTTGGATTTTTTTTGTTTCAGTTCCTTGAGTACCTCTATTCCATTGGCATTGGGCATCTTTATATCGGTAATTATCAGATCGTATTCTGACCTTCTGACCTTATCCAACGCTTCTTTTCCGTCGCTGGCAAGATCAACACCATATCCTTGGTCAGAGAGGAAATCTTTCAAGAATTCCCTTATGACCTTTTCGTCGTCTACCACCAGAATTCGATAGTCTTTCATTTTCGAAAAGCCTTTACTTATCCATTTTGTTTATCGGCAAAAGATTTGATTTCCTTTCCCGATGGTTTTTTATCCTCTGCTGGTAGCGCTGGCAAGGAGATGATAAAGGAGGTTCCCTTGCCCAACTCGGTTTGTACTTTTATATCACCTTTATGTTCTTTGATTATCCCGTAGCTTACCGAAAGACCCAAACCGGTTCCCTGACCAACTTTCTTGGTGGTGAAAAATGGCTCAAATATCTTTTCAAGGTTCTCCGCGGGTATTCCGCAGCCGCTGTCGGTGAAAACTACCTCCACTCCTTTTTTCGCTTCTTGGGAATAGCTGGACGATTTGGTGGAGACACTCAGACTACCTCCTTGAGGCATGGCTTGGAGAGCATTTAAGATTATGTTGGTAAAGACCTGCTGAAGCATACCGGAATTTCCGTTGACCTTGGGCAGGGAGGACTCCAAACTCTTCGACAATCTAACTTTGTTCATGGAAAGCTGATGCTGAACGAACATCAGGGTATCCTCCAGAATGTTGTTCAAATCCAAGATTTCGAAATCAACTTTTTTGGATGTCCTGGAAAACTTCAAAAGATTCTGGACGATCCTTTTGCACCTCATCGACTGCTGTTCGATATCTTTGAGATAGGTGGAATAGGAAAATAGATCCTCGTCAGTTAAATCGTTTGCTTTTTTGTTCCTTATCTTTGAGGATGCATATTGGGCGAAGCCCAAAATACCTCCCAGGGGATTATTCAATTCGTGAGCAACTCCTGCAGCCAACTGCCCCACTGCAGCCATTTTTTCGGTCTGGATGAGTTTGGCCTGTGCCTCCTTCAATTCCCTGGTCCTTTCCTCTACTTTATGTTCTAAGGTCCTGGAGTAATCTTCGATTTCACTTCGGGACTCTTTCAAAGAGGCGGTCATCTGGTTAAAAGCGGAGGCTAACTCCCCCAGCTCATCTTTGCGTTGGATGTCCACTGAAAAAGAAAGGCATCCTTGAGCAATTTTTCTTGTGGCCTTAACCAGTTTCTCTATCGGTTTGATTATCAGGTTTACCAAGCCGAAGGTGAAAAGTATGGCTAATCCCACGATCAAAAGGGTAAGAAGAACTATGATGTTTTTCATCCTGGCGATCTGGGCTCTCATGGGTCTAAGTGATACGCCTACCTTTGCCAGACCTATCTTTTCCTGAGATTGAGGTTGATTCAAATCATTGTCCCATATATTTCCCAACTCCTCCCTGGGCATTTGAATCCGGGTGGTCATTATCGGGTAGGTTAACTCCAGAAGCTCATACTTACCATCGGAGGTCAGATGACACTGATGGCAGGGACCTTTTGTCTGGTAGTCATTTGAGTTAATTACTCCCTCTGATCTTTTGGATCTCTGCCAATGTTTTTTCTGAGTTAGTTGTGCCAGCACCTTGCCGTTGTTATCGTAGACTGTAGCATACATCAGATCCTCATCTCTGAGCACCCCTTTAAGCAGGTTAGTTAGAAGCTGGCTGTTTTCAACCAATACCCCGTATTCACAGTTGTAGGCCAGATTCTTAACCAAGGAATTTACTCTTTTCTCCAGCTCCTCTTTGATGAGCTGGCTTTGTTTTTCGATCAAAAACCCGCTCAAAATCACCGAGGTGAAAAGTATGAGCATTGAAATCAGCACCACGAATTTAGCTTTTAATCCGAATTTGATTTTGGCAAATCTCATCTGTAAATCTCCTTGGCTACGCTAATTAGATCAGGCGAGATCTCCAATCCTATGTGCTCAGCGGTTTTTAGATTCAGGTACAAATATATTATCCTGGGTACCGAGATGGGAATGTGTCTGGTATTTTTACCCGAGAGCACCTCCAGAGCCATTTCACCGGATTGTATACCAATATCTTTATAATCGCAGGCCAGAGCAAAAAGGGCTCCGTTTCCAACGAAGGAGGGATTGATCCCCATCACCGGAAGGCGGTTTCTCAAAGCGTGCAGTAAAATGAATTGAGTGGTTTGAGGAGTATAGATTTGCGGATCCGCAATGGTCCATAATACCTGTGCTTCTTTTTGCATCTGTTCTAAAGCTTTAGGCACATCTTTTTCCGAGGCTGCCAGGAAAGGAATTATCTTCAGGTTCAGATCCTCCGCTATAGCTTGGGAGTTTTTTACCAATCCTTCCGTTTCGGGAGTATGAAGAACAGCGATTTTCTTCAGATGGGGGACGATCAATTTAAACTTCTCAAACTGAATTTTAATGGGGATGTCCAGGGATGCACCGGTGAGGTTGTTCCCCGATGATTCCATGCTTTCAACGAAACCGCTTATCACCGGATTCAGAACCACGGAAAAAACAACAGGGATGTCATCTATTTTCTGGGAGACAGCTTTTGTGGCTTTTGAGCCGATGGTTATTATCAGATCAGGCTTTTCAGAGATAAGTTTTTCTAAGGAAAGTTTTCTTTCCTGTGGATCCTCTGGCACCAGGTATTCGATTACCCTGATATCCTGATCGCTTTCCTCCAGCACTTTTTTGATTCCTTTGAGTGCCCTTTTATAGGAGGTGAAATCCTCGCATTTGGCAATAATCACTTCCTTTTGCCTGGCCTGTGATAGGGAGGAGGTCAAAAGGAGAAGAAAAACAAAAAATATTATTGCCGGCTTAATCCATTTAATCAAAGGCTTGATTCCTCTATTCCAGGTTTCAGTTTGCACTTTATTTAAAGGCTTCAAAAAAATGCTTCATTTATCTTCTATCCTATAACCCCAAGTCCAGGATTGAACAGGACAAATCTTTTTGATGTCCTGATAACAACAGGTTAGGTTATCCCTCCAATACTATTGTTTTTTTATCGGTTGTTTGTATTAAACCTTTATTTCCAATCGGCATCTGCCCTATCAACTATAGGGTTTATTTATTAAAGTGATTAATCTAATTTTTAGTACTTTTTGGCTAAAGGAATTTTTCAAGGGGTCGATTTCATTATTAAGGTTAAAGCATCCCAAGTCCTATTAATGAGATATTATTATGAAATTATTTAGGATGTTGGATTTGGTTTGAAACCAGAACTTAAGGAGGGACGAAAATTGTCAACAGGATCAACTTTTAAAGTATGGTTATGGGTCTGCCTTATTCTGTTTTTTGCTCTGTCTTTGACCCAGGCAGCCACGACCGGAAAAATTGCTGGAACGGTTAAGGATAAAGAATCAGGGGAGCCTTTGGCCGGAGTAACCATCATGGTGGTAGGTACACCGGTGGGAACATCAACCGATGATGACGGAGATTTCTTTCTGATAAATCTTCCGGTTGGTAATCACACCATCGAGGCATCACTGATTGGTTATGAATCGGTTCAGAAAACCGGAGTGAAGGTTTTGTCTGATTTGACCACGCCGATGGAATTTAATTTAAAATCCTCTCCCATCGTGTTGGCTCATGTTTTGACTGTGGATGCCCAGCGCCCTCTCATCCAGAGGGATTTAACTGCATCCACCGAGATAGTTACCCGGGAACAGATAACCAAGCTACCCGATGCGATCTCGATTCAAAATCTGATCTCCAATACCGCAGGAACGGTGGAGGATAGGGATGGAGTCTTGCACATGAGAGGTGGCCGCAGCGGAACCATTAGTTACTTTTTCGACGGAGTATCGGTTCAGGAACCTTTCGTGGGTCAGGTGGGAACCAGAATCCCTCCGGATGCTTTGGAGGAATTAAACATAACCACCGGGGGGATCACCGCGGAATACGGTGAGGCTTTATCCGGTGTGGTCAATGCTATCAGTCAACGGGGAACTGCTGGATATTCCGGTAAATTGAAACTCTATGACGGAGCAACCCGTTCCTATGATGTCACCAAGGGGGAATATAAAAGTACCGAGAGAAACCACAATCAATCCGCGGTTATGAACTTATCCGGACCATTTGGCTTCAGTAAAGGCGATAGGGCCAATTTCTTCTGGTGTGGGGAATACCTCCATGATAATGGATATCTTCCTCATAACCGGGTGGAGTTAAATTCACAGACCGGCAAGATAACATTGAAGCCCACCAAAAATATAAATGTGATTTTAAATGGTCATTATTACAAGAGGAATCTCCAGAGATACACACACCGGGACGTAAACAATATCTCCTATGATTTCAACTTAAAGGGCTTGGGCAGGGTGGAAAATACGTCTCATCTGCTGGGAGCAAAAATAGCTTATCCTACCTCAAAGAACGTTATGTACTTTTTGAAATTCAGCCATTTCACAGCTGAGTTAAAGCTTGCGCCCGAGCATCTTTTCGATATATACTGGGACGAGTGGCCCGGATATGCGGAGGATTCGAGCGGGACCTACGTGGGAACCATCGACGACTATAATTACTTACCCGACGATTCATTCTTCTCCACCGGGTTTACCGCTGCTCCGGATTTCTACCCGGTGTACCACTATCGGAGAACTAAATATAACTCGGTCGGTTTTGACATCCTGGGGCAGGTGAACAAGTACAATCAGATAAAGTTCGGTGGAGAATATCGGGCTTACCGGCTGAAATGGGACGATAAGCAGTTTTTCAACGTCAGACCCTACGGGGAGAAATATGATGTCAATCCCAAATATGCAGCCGGGTATCTTCAGGATAAGATCGAGCTCAAGGATATGATAATAAATGCGGGGGTAAGAGTTGATTATCTTAAGGCGGATATCGATTTCTGGGAGGACCCGGTGACCAAGATCAGAAAGATTTCAACCGATCCCAAAGTTCAGTTAAGTCCTCGGGTGGGTATTTCCCATCCCATTACCGACCAGACGGTGGTTCACTTTAATTACGGATATTATTACCAGGTTCCCCAGTATATGTATCTTTTCACTAATCTGAAGGCGGATTTGAGCACCGGCTTTCCCCTGGTAGGTAATCCGGACATGGAGCCTGAGAAAACGGTTTCCTATGAACTGGGTTTCGATCATATGTTAACCCAGGAGATAAAACTGGATGCCACCGTTTACTATAAGGATCTGACCAACCTGGCTACCACCAGGCAGTTGATCTATTCCGGGGGCTCCTATACCCAGTACACTAACGCGGACTACGGGAGCGTCAAAGGCGTGGATTTGATCTTAACCAAGATACCGGTGGGGAACTTTTCGGGCAAGGTGGCTTATACCTATTCCATTGCCAAGGGGAACGCCTCCTCGGTGACTGAGGGATACTATGATTACTTTACCCGGGGGACCAGTGCTCCGGTTTGGCCGGTCAAGGAATATCCTCTGGATTTCGATCAGAGACACACCCTGGTTGCTGATCTGGATTACCGGGTTACCAAAGACTGGCGGGGAGAGCTTTTGGGCATTACCATCCCCGGTGCCTGGGGAGTTAACCTGTTAACCAAATACGGCAGCGGATTTCCCTATACCAAAACCGATGAACAGGGTAACCGTATCGGGATGTTAAATGAGGGACGAATGCCACCAACCTACCGGATTGATTTTAAGTTTAACAAGGATTTCTACTTTTCCAAGGCAAGCGATATCCGGGTTACCTTTTTCACCGAGATCGAAAATCTCTTCGATCGGAGAAACGTCATACACGTCTATTCCAACACCGGCAAACCGGATGACGATGGAAGGGACTATAGCGCTACCACCGATCCGGATGGACCCGCAACCGCTGATGACGTTAACTATTATTATAGACTTTTATCAGAGGACCCTCAAAACTATGATGCCCCCAGAACGATCAGATGGGGACTGGAATTAGTCTTTTAGGAGGAAGAGATGTCAAAGCGAAGATATTTAAAAAATGTGTTTATTTTCTTGGCAAGTGTAATCTTTCTGGTTTCAGTTTCAGACTTACAAGCCAAGGAAACAAAGGTTTTAAGTCCACCTACCCCGATGCAGGACCAAGTTATCCATAACAAGGGCAATATCGCAACCACCATCCAGAACTGGGGTCAGATCGGTGGTCAGAGCCATCTGGGCAAGCCTTCCGGTGAATGGCCCAAAGGCTCCGAGCATCATTACCTGGCAGAGATCAAATATTGGATGGGTGCGGTTACACCCTCCGGGGATACGCTGGTGGCTAATTCCGATGATGATTTCATGCCCATATCAACACCCTTAGGAGGAGGGGAGTCTTATAAAATTCGCCTCTCCACAGATACAGAAAGTTATGATTATGACCTTTTCGATACGGTGGGGTCGGGTGTGGGTAAGCCAGCTTACGGGTGGAGAATCTGGGATAGCCAGATCCAAAGCTGGGTCTATAACAAAGTCTGGAATCCCCAGCAAAGCCTTTACGTTGAAGCTGGCCCGGTCTCTCTTCAAGAGAGTCACTACCGCATCAGCGATGCTAACAGCGGTGAAAGCATTTTAGGATTGGAACTGACCCAGACCATATACCAGTGGAATTACAGCTACAACCAGGATTATCTTTTCGTGGTACTGGAGATTAAAAACAAAAGCTCCTATGATTATCAGGATTTTGCCTTTGGACTTTATTGTGACTTCGACGTGGGAGGGTTTAATTCACAGGGTGGTAACGGACGACTGGGAGATCTGGTGGCTTTCGATTCGAGCATGAATTTGGCCTGGACCTACGATGAGGACGGATACGATCCCGGATGGGGTCCTCTGGTCAAATGTGGCATGATGGGCACCAAATATATCGAGACCCCGGACGATATCGGGATGACGGCTTTCAGAACCGGTCAATGGGATAATTTGCCCCAGAGGGATCCGGGGAGATACGAGCTGATAAACAGCCAGCAGTTCGACTTAAGTCTTCCTCCTACGGACCAGTACTACATTCAGTGCACCCGGGGAATAAATCTGCAGGCGGGTAAAACCATCCGGGTGGTTTTTGCCTTAATTGCCGGACAGAACGAAGATGAGCTCAAAGCCAGTGCCTCCATGGCACAGGTGGTCTATGACAATCATTTTATCGGTCCTGAGCCACCGAAATCCGCTGAACTAACTGCTACGGCCGGCGATGGCATGGTGAAACTATGCTGGGATAATTTATCGGAGCAATCAGTTGATCCTCTGTCTGGAGAGAAAGATTTCAATGGATATAAAATCTATCGGAGCACCAATCTGGGGCTTACCTGGGGCGAGCTGGTGAAAAATCCGGACGGGAGTCTGGGACCGGATTACGTTCCCCTATCTATGTTCCAGAAGGAAAACCAGGATGACATTCTGCCCCATACTTATATCGATACCGACCTCACCAACGGAATGGAATACTGGTACTCGGTAGTCTCTTACGATTCCGGTGATTCTACTGTTCCTATAAAATCTCTGCAGACAGCTTACGGAAGACCGGGAGAGGATAAAAATTGCGGCCTGGTTATACCTCGAACTGACCCTGCAGGTTTCTATCCGGCTGAGAAGACGGTTGAGCACAACTATTACGGATTGGAGGAGGAAAGCGATGGAGAGGTACTCCCCACCGTGTTCGATCCCGCCGCTTTGACCGGACATGAATACCGGGTGGTTTTCTCGGAGGCCCCGCTCCAGAGCTTTTGGCACCTGATAGATGCCCAGACAAATGATACGGTTTTAAAGGATCAGACCGAGCAGGAGGGAGACCTGGAGAATTATCCGGTGGTGGACGGGATTCAGGTTATCGTTACCAACGGAACGAGGGAGCCACGCTCCTATCAGCAGACCGGGTTGGCCACGGCCATGGATACCACCCTGCATATGGGTTATTTCTACGGGAGCATGGGGGAGACCTTCGGCTTGCCCACTGGTGGGGACATGCATTTCCGCTCTACCTATGAGATAAGGTTCACCCAGAATGGTTCGGTTGGTTACAGCTTTTACGATGACGTCACCCCGATACAGCTGCCCTTTGAAGTGTGGAATGTCTCTCTGGAATATCAGGTGATCGCTGAGATATACGATCGTGGGGATGGGATCTGGAATCCCGAGGATAAGGACTACGTCGACATAGTCAATTTTCCCTACGACGGGAGCCCTCATCCCGAGGCTTTTCCCTATCATCATTGTTGGTTTTTCAGATTCGATGCCGCGGATACCAATTATAAAGAGGGTGATGTTTTCACCATAGGCGGAGCCAGGCTGAATACCCCGGATGATGTATTCGTTTTCAAAGCTGATGGGGTAGATCCCAGCCAGGCGAAAGACCAGTTGTCGAAAGTTAAAGTGGTACCCAATCCCTATATAGCTTATGCTGCCTGGGAGACAACCGAGGGAGTGAGAAAGATTCAATTTACCCATTTGCCCGATGTCTGCGAGATACGCATTTACACTCTGGCCGGGGATCTGGTTAATACCCTGGATCACGATAACGGAACCGGCACCGAGGAATGGGACATGCTGACGGTAAATAAGCAGGGGATAGCTCCGGGAGTTTATTTCTATCACGTTCAATCCCAGTACGGGGAGAAATTAGGTAAATTCGTGGTGATAAAGTAAAACTAACAGTAAGGGGTAAGACATGAGAGGTAAAATTATCTTAATTTCGTTTCTTTTGATTTTTATAGGGGCATCTGTCCAGGCCAGAGAGTTCTCCAAGGTTGGCACCGCGGGAGCCCAATTTCTCAAAATCGGGGTGGGGGCAAGGTATGTGGGGATGGGAGAGGCTTCGGTTGCCTGCGTGAACGATGCTTATGCCATGTACTGGAATCCAGCTACCCTGACCCAGCTTCCCGGCTCCAATCTTCTGTTTACCAACGTTGACTGGATAGATGACGTGCAGCTGAATTACGTGACTTTCGGAAAGCCGCTGGGAGACGGTTCCGCTTTCGGGATAAGTTTGACCGCCCTGACCATGGGGGAGATGGAGATCACTACGGTGCAGGAGCCCGAGGGAACCGGAGAGACCTTCACCGCCTCGGACTATGCCTTGAGTCTGGGCTACGCCAGAAAATTGACCGACCGCTTCTCCTTTGGCCTGTCTGCCAAGTACGTTTACGAGAGGCTCTCGGAGGAAAGAGCTTCCGGATTCGCATTCGATTTCGGCACTCTCTTTTATACCGGTTTCAACAGCTTGAGATTGGGGATGAGCATCTCCAATCTGGGACCGGAACTGAAACTGGATGGACCGGAGCTGGACGTAGGCTACCATCCTGACCCGGACAATACCAATTACGATGAGGTTAATGCCAAGCTTGCGGTGGAGAACTATGATATGCCCCTTACCTTCAGGTTCGGGATGGCATATGATATTCCGGTGTCACCCAATTCACAGATGACCATCTCCCTGGAAGCTAAACATCCCAATGACAACGTGCAGCAGGTAAGTTTTGGCTCGGAATACGTGTGGAAGGATATGGTCTCTCTGAGGGGAGGGTACAAGTTCAATTACGAGGAGGAAGGGCTGGCTTTAGGAGGCGGTTTGAGGTTTGACATGGGCAAGGACGTTGAGATGGACATAAATTATGCCTGGGTGGATTTCAACCGGTTGCAGAGCGTTCACCGGTTTTCCCTGGGCTTTCTTTTCTGAGGTTTGGGAATTAATTAGGACCTAAATTTGGAGTTAGTACATTTTTTAATCTGAGTAATTCCCTCCAGAGGGATTTCTACCTATTTTTTTCTTTATACAAGCATTTCCTTTTCTGTCAAAAATTTCTCCCAGTAGATATGTCAGGTCTTTTGACCTGACACAACAGGAAAATATTCACTTTTAGGTGCTAAAAGAGGAAATGGAGCAATCCTTGGTGGTATGTTATTCCGATTGAATAAGGATGATGCATTGATGTAATTGATACTTACACTGGCGAAAGAAACTTAGATGGTGACTGAATAAAATCTCAGTTTGACAAAAAGACAAATCCTTTTATATTAAAAAGTATGTGTGGTCGTTATTCCATATTAGGAGAGATCAGCCAGATCCTTCTCAGGTTCGACGTGGATGAGCAGTTAGGGCTTGAAAAATTTTCTCCGCGATATAACGTGGCACCCACTCAGAAAAACCCAGTGGTTTTCACCAACGAACAGAAGAAAAGGATCTTGATGCCCATGAGATGGGGGCTGATTCCTCGCTGGGCTAAGGATGAGACCATCGGCAACAGGATGATAAACGCAAGGGCAGAGACGGTTTCCGAAAAACCTTCTTTTAAAGATTCTCTAATGCGTAGAAGATGTTTGATCCCGGCAGATGGTTATTACGAGTGGGAAAAAACAGGGAAGCCAGGGAAGAGAACCCCTTTCCGGATAGTTTTGAAATCAAAAGAGTTCTTTGCCTTTGCTGGATTGTGGGAGGCCTGGACAAATCAGATTGGTCAAACCATCAGAACTTATACCATAATCACCACCCAGGCAGATGAACTGGTGGGAAAGATACATCCGAGGATGCCCATTATTTTAAAGCCTGAGAACGAAAATGTTTGGCTTGATCCAGAATTGAAAAGCTTAAGCGATTTAAAGCAAGCTCTAATCCCCTTACCAGCTGATTTGGTTGAGATGTATGAGGTATCACCTCTGGTGGGAAACCCCCAAAACGATACCGAGGAAGTTATCAAACCGATTAAAAAAAGTTAAACTTATTTTCTTATTATCTGGATAGAAATTCAAGCTACTCTTGTTAGACGAAATCAGAAATTTGTTTGTAAGGGGAGAATTAGTAGTTTTGTCGAAATTGGAATTTCGACCTACGTTTTTTGGGAACCCTCCCAGCCTGGCAGCTACCTGGTAGAAAAAAACTCTAAGCAAAGTGGGTTTGCATTTGCAGTTGGTCAAGGGTGCCCCCACCCTTGACAGAAATCATAGCGGGGTATGGGTACCCCGCTATGACATACAACCAGATCTCATGGGTAGCTCAGGTTGTACTCCCTGACCTGGCAGGTAACCTGGGGTGAAAAAAAACCACCTTTAGGGCAGGGTGGGTGGTATATGATTGAATTGATCGGAGTAAAAGTTTCTTTTAGGTATAAAAAGATTTATTAACCACCAAAATACAAAAGACAGCAGTTCAAATCATATTCTGGAATTCCAAAGTAATACTTGGCTATCCTTATGGCATCACTGAGGTTGATATTGCCTTCACAGTCCACCTCGGAAACCGATGGGAGAATCTGACAAGGTTTTCCGAAATAATAATTTGCCAGGCATATGGGATCGGATAAATTGACCTCCCCATCGCCGTTAACATCACCGCAAACAGCAGTGGTGAAATTCCATTCTGGACCGGCTCTGGAAGTGTCATGATTATCCCATGAGATGATCCTCCAATAATAGGTGGTATTCAAACTCAAACTCTCAGGTTCGAATGAGGTACCGGAGTATCCACTAACAACTAAAGGGGGAGATGCGCTTGTGCCCAGGTATACATCATAAGTAACAGTATCATCCTCATCCGGGTCTCCACCGCTCCAGTTGAGGCCGGTATAAGCATCTACATAGGTTGCCTCATCCTCTGGCATTGGTTCACTGGGGACATTCGGTGGTGAATTGAGCCAGGTTGCCTGGGCTGTCTCATCCACATAATAGGCATCGAAAGGATGACTGATGTCCGGATATGCATCCCCTTGATGCCATTCCGGATTGAAAACCGCAGCAATGAGCGAGATGTTGCCAAAAGTTATGCTTCCGAAATCGTTGTGATATCCATCTGTATATTCATTTCCATTCCAGAACGTAGAATCCTTCCAGATTCCTCCAACTCCTAAGAACACGTTCCTTTCAATTGCAAAGTCTAAAAATGTAAAAGCATAAGGGTTCCCCCAGGTATCATCCCATCCCATGGTAGAGGAGATCTCGTTTACATATACCCGCAAGTACCCCTGATAATTGCTGGCACCATTATTTTGAATCGAAACTTTAATATACATGGTAGCGTCTCCAAGCCAGCAAGCTTGCATAGTAACATCTATGTCTGCAACTGGTCTGTTCCCACAGCTATCGATGCTTTCTATGTACTTTTCCTCTGCACTGGGTATGCTTCCCGAGCCGATATCCACCCTGAAGCCTCCATCAAAATAAACCGTAGGATAAGCGAAGTGGTTATAATCGTCCAAAAGTCTCTCAGCAGCATGTACGTTTTTATCCTTTACTAATGTTATGTAGTGAAATGGATAGTTTCCACTCTGGTATAAGTTCTTTAATGCAGCACTTGCATATTTGCAGTACCCGCACCAGGTAGCGGTGCCGAATTCAGCAAAGATAGTATGGGTGAAAGTATCAGAGGGTGCACTTTGGCTCGATATTGCCGTGGGTGTGATCCCTGCTACTGTGGAAAAGATCAAGGTAAAGATAAAAGCAAAAATGACAATTCTTCTGGTCTGATTTCTCTTATTCATCCTTAACCTTTCAAAAGTAATTTGCCATTAAGGTAAAAAACTCGTTATCTTTGAACAAATACCTCCAATTTTATAATAACCGAAAAAATGTAAAAAGTCAAGACAAATCACTAAAATACCCTGTATTTTCAGGATCCAAAAGCAGCCAAGTTGCTCCCTCTGGCTGGGTAGCTACTCAGGTGGAAAAAATCCTGGGAAAATTGGGTTTTGAATTAAAGTTGGTCAAGGGTGCCCTCACCCCTGATAAAAATAATAGTGGGGTAGGGGTACCCCGCCATAACATGTTAGATTCTGAATTATCGATTACATCCAATTAATTTGTAGTATCTCCATTCGCTAATAATAGTGTTGATTAGTTCTAATTTCTTATTATGGGGGATATAGCCGGGGATAAAGGTTTCGAGAACAATTTTGTTCTTTTGCACAGGAGTCATTTTTTCAAATATTTTCCTTGACATCTTAAAACATAGATTTTAAGTTAGAAGTCCTAAAATTTGAAAACCCTTAAGATTAGGAGGTAAAAAATGAAGGTAAAGATTGATCCCGAGCTCTGTAACGGAGACGAGGTGTGCGTTCAGCTTTGCCCCGATGTTTTTGAGATGCAGGAGGACAAAGCCATTGTCAAAATGGAGGAAGTACCAGACGATTTAGCCGATGCGGTGAGAGAAGCTGCAGACTCCTGCCCGGCCGAGGCTATAATCATCGAGGAATAAAAACGAAAAAGACCTGTTTTCTTAAAAGCTCTGATTAAAAAGGTCAGGGCTTTTTTATTTTATCTTTCAAATCGTAACTTAGTTCTTCAAGATTGATTATTCATTTCCAATTTAAGAAAACAGATTGTCCTTATTCATTCTCCTCAACTACAATTAATCTCTAATTAAATTCATTCTTAAAAGAGAGAAGTGCTTCTTAAGGGAGGACTTTAAATACCAATGAATTGAGTAAAAGCTTATAAGCTTTTCAAAATTTCTTTTTCCCTTGCCTCTATTGATTTCTTCTTTTTTTCCAGAACCGGAATCAATATGGTAAACTTACTCCCTTTTCCCTCTTCGCTTTGGACCTTTATTTCTCCCCCATGATCCTTTATTATTCCATAGCTTACGGATAACCCTAATCCAGTCCCTTTCCCAATCTCCTTTGTAGTAAAGAAAGGTTCAAATATCTTGTTGAGATACTCTTTGGGTATCCCGCAACCTGTATCCATGAAAGTTATCTCCAATCTCCTGAGGAACTTTTCTGTTTGTTTTAGCTCTTTTGTCGTGACGATCAATATCCCACCATGGGGCATTGCCTGTATCGCATTTAAGATGACATTGGTGAACACCTGCTGAAGCTGAATGGAATTTCCCATGACTTCAGGAAGCGAATCAGTTAAGTTTGTTATTAATTTTACTTTGCTTATCTCTATCTGATGGCTGAAAACTTTTAAAGTCTCATTCAAAACTGAGTTCAAATCCATAGGCTCAAATTCTGCTTTAGTAGAACATCGGGCAAACTTTAACAGATTCTGAACTATTGTTTTACATCTCTGTGATTGATACTCGATATCCTTCAAATATTGTATATATGCAGAAATATCATCCCTGGTCAAATCCTTGGTGCTTTTCTTCGAAATTTTCTCCAGGGCGTACTGCGAAAAGCCTAAAATTCCTCCCAGGGGGTTGTTCAGCTCGTGAGCTATGCCTGAAGCAAGCTGTCCCACGGATGCTAACTTTTCCTGTTGAATTATTGTCTCTCGTGACCTCCTCAACTCTCCGGTCATCTGGTTAAAAACTTTAGCCAGAGTTCCCAGCTCATCTCGGCCTTCAGCAACTATTTCAACTTGTATGTCCCCTTTGGATAATCTCCTGACAGCATCGGTCAGTCTAATAATGGGTTTGGAAAGGGTATCGCTTAAGTAATTTGCGATAAGTATCCCAAAGATAAAAAGAAAAAAACTGACCAAGTATGTAATCCGTTTATTTTTTGAAATTTCTTTTTTTACATCTGACATTGACATGCCTATTGCTAAATAGCCGATTTTCTCGTTAGATGAGGTAATAGGCTTGAAAACTTTTACTATCTCAGGATCTATGAAAGGTTTGGTCTTCTTTATTCCTTCTGCTTTGAAAGCCCACTTACCATCCTCGAAGTCATATGACGCAACTATTTGATTTTGTGGATTATATATCACTATGTGGGATAAATCTCTGCTGTATCCGCCTCCTCTTATTGCTTCTTCCACTGATTGAATATCCTCTGGATCTAATTTTGAACCAACGCTATATGCCAGCATCTCTGCAAGCATTTTAGCCTCAGTATCTAATCGTTTGAATGCTTGGTTTTCTTGCTTTGAAGGGAAGTAGAGAATAATGAAAATAGCTATAATTAATACAACTGAAACAATAGCTATAGTAATCCTTCGCCTGATGGAACTTTTGAATAATTTATTTAGTAAATACACGTTTAATACTACCTAACAATATTATAAAATACCAGCACCGAAGGCACTACCTACTGCTTTATCAAAACTCGAATTGTTCCGCATCTCAGCCTTCTTCTTCAAACTCATGAGATGAAAAATTTATTTTTTCAATGAACAGGGCTCCACTCAAAATCTAATTTAAATTCTGTTAATTATAGGATATGGAATATATAGATTAATTCCAATTAGTATCAACTTTATTATCGGCAAGATATCCGCTTACTTAACAGGATGACAGTTTCTAATCTTGATTGAAAAATAGCTTGGTATTATTCCACCAGGCTAATTCTAAAGAGAGAACTTTAAATACCGATAAATTGAGAAAAAGCTTAATTTAAACTTTAAAAAGGATGGCAAGATGTCTATATTTTTAGAGGTAATCGAGTGGATGAATCCCAGGGAAAACGAGATGATTTACCGGATCCCGGAGAAAGGATCAGCCGAGATAAAACTGGGCGCTCAATGCATCGTCCGGGACAGCCAGTCAGCGGTTTTTTTCAGAAACGGCAAAGCCTGCGACGTTTTGGGAACCGGGAGGCATACCCTGACCACACTGAATTTGCCCATCCTTACCAAAATACTCTCCTTACCCTGGGGATTTAAATCGCCTTTTCGGGTGGAGGTGTATTTCGTAAACCATAAAGTTTTTACCAACTTGAGATGGGGAACAAAAGACCCGGTGGCTTTCAGGGACAAGGAGCTGGGTTTGGTAAGGCTGCGCGCTTTCGGTGCCTATACCACCAGAATAACCGAGCCTCTGCTTTTCCTGAACAGCCTGGTGGGAAGGGAAAACATGTATACCACCGATCAGATCGAGGATTACCTCAGGCAGGTCATAGTCTCGCGGGTAAACGACCTTTTCGGGGAAAAACTGAATACCATCCTGGATTTGCCTCAAAGGTACAAAAAGCTTGCATCAGAGGCTAAGGAAAAGATCAAAAACGAGTTCGAAAAGTACGGAATGGAGCTTGTTGATTTCTACATCTCCTCTATCACCCCACCGGATGAGGTGCAGAAGATGATCGATGAGAAATCCGGGATGAAAGCGTTGGGTGATCTGGATAAGTTTTTAACATTCGAGTTGGCCAAGGCATTGGGGCAATCGGGCAGTGGTGGCTTTGCCCAGGCCGGAGCGGGAATGGGTGCAGGAGTGGGGGTAGGAGTTTTAGTGCCCAGCCTTCTGTCAAAAGCCCTGTCCCCGGATCAGAAGGATTTAAAATACGAATCCCTTCCCACCATAACCTGCCCCAAATGCGGGGCAGATACACCGGAGCAGTCGAGATTCTGCTATAAATGCGGACATCAGATGGTGGTGATCAATAAATGCCCCAAATGCGGTAAGGATTTGCCAGCTGAAGCCAACTTCTG
>LJUW01000037.1 GCA_001304315.1 candidate division Zixibacteria bacterium SM23_73_2
AAAAGGATAGTAGAACGTGTTAATCAACTCTTGCCAGAAGAATTTCTAAAGATAATTGGAGAGT
Organism: candidate division Zixibacteria bacterium SM23_73_2; assembly: GCA_001304315.1. Taxonomy (GTDB): domain Bacteria; phylum Zixibacteria; class MSB-5A5; order MSB-5A5; family SM23-73-2; genus SM23-73-2. Next base: position 65 of record LJUW01000037.1, read on the forward strand.
TTAACACCAAATTTGATGTTGATTTCGCAGTATCTTAATTACCATCTAACCATTCAATTAAGCAGTTTTGCATTACTGGTCATGCCTTAGGCAGATCCCGTCAAAGACGGGGGAGCCCTGCCTACGATGTTTATATATGTTCAGTCTCCGTAGGTCGGGCACCCTTGCCCGACAACACAGGAGGCAGGGCTGGGGAGCCCTGCCTACGCCTTGAAAGATGCTGGTTCTCGTAGCACGGGCACCCCTGCCCTATATTTCCTCTAAAAAATGCTTGACAAGGCTCTATAGATTATTATTATGTTTTTAATGAATAAAAGGGATTTCCCTATGGAGCGGGTTATAGAGCTATATGACTTTTAATATCTTTTCTTTGTCTCCAATGCAGACAAAGGCTATTGTAGGTAAAAGATATAATCAAATATTAAAACACATTTGTGAACTTTAACCAATATGAATTAATCAAATGAAAAAAGGAGTTATACAATGAGAGGACAAACGAATGAAGATAAAACGTTGATAGGAGTTCTGGCAAGCCACGATAGCCAAGAAAGAAATAAGACGCTTGCCGATATCTTTCGTAAAGCATATAAAGAACACCCCGATTTATTATCAGAATTCCGATTTGTATTTACAGGTGGAACATATAAGCGCCTTATTGAAGGTGAGCAAACCCATGGAGCCACATCAGATGAGGTTCTCCATCATCTCGAATCTGATATAGCTGAGTTTCTACATAACGAATGTGGCATTGTTCGATTACCAACCACCGAGGAAGGTGGGATAACTATGTTGTCATGTCTGATCACACACCGTAAGTTGAGTATTATTTGGCCCTTCCTCTCCCCACTAACTGCTCACTTACTTTTTCCCGAAAATCTCGCAATACTGCGACTGAGTGATCAGTGGCGTGTGAAGAAACTTATGAACAGCGCGTCCGTCTTGGAATGGCTCAAAGTTGAGGCTGCACGAGATTCGAAATTTAATATACAGCCAATTCCATTTAAGATAACCTTCCTCGGTAGTAATTTAAGTTTAAAATTTCAAGAAACCAAACTGAATAGGAATATGTCTTCTGTATACTGGAAACCTAAACCTCCACCGAACCTTATTGAAGCAAAAGAGAACAACCAGTTGGATAACGAATTAGATAAAACTGTTATCGCTTTGATCTCTCATGATGAAATGAAAAGTAGAATGCTCGACTTTGTTACCGATTATGAGCAAGAGTTATGCAAGTTTAAATCTATTGTTGCAACAGGGACAACTGGTAAACTTATCCGAGACGCATCCCCAATTCTTGCGGACAAGGTTAAAAGATATCACTCTGGTCCTAAGGGGGGTGATATTGAAATCGCCACTGAAATCTTGTGTGGCGGTTGTCATGTAGTCATTTTCTTCGTGGATCCTCTTCATCCACATCCCCATGTAGAGGATATCAGAGTAGTATTCGGATCCTGTATGATTAACAATAACGTACGCATGCTCTCAAACGAAATACACGCAAGAGATTGGATGGACAGAATGATCAGAGGAAGATAATGAACTATGACTAACAAGTCGATTATGATGCTTCGGAAATAGGAATTCCCGAAGCCATTGGACATCGGCATTTCATAGTACCGATTTATTAAAGGGAACACTGAGAACAGGGATTATCTGGAAACCATATAAACAGAAGTTAGGCCCGTAAAAACCTCAATACTATGCGCCACAATTTCTCAGCAAACTTTCTTCGCGTTCTTCCCCCCGACACCAACTTCGGTGAGGCGTGGGAGTCGCTATGCTTTGATCTACTTCGCTGTGAGCTAGGAACAACCGCAGTCATGAGACTCAATCCACCCGACAAAGGTGTTGATCTCCTTGCGAGATTGAGGGGTGAGGCCTATCAATGCAAGAGCGATGAGCGCGGGGCACTCGGGACGCTGGACCACGGCTCCAGTGTGAAGTCTCTTCAGTCCGCTGTTGCCCACAAGGAAGGCCTCGGGTGGTCGTCCTATCTGTTTTCAACAAACGCAAACTACAGCGGGACAGCGGTAATCAAGATCTTGGGGGAGGCAAAAGAACTCGGCGTTCCCGACTCTCAACTCAAGTTTCTGGGTCCCGAACACTGGGATGACCTCTGCATCAATCACTTCGATGCAGTAAAGCATCGCTTCAACTATCGCCTTTCTTTAGGCTATGACGACGTGATTGCTGCGTTCAAGAAAGCGGGGTACTTCTATCGGTACGTAGCCGAGTACGGTCAGAAGATACGCGCAGATAGCTTCCCGCTAGTCATTACTAATAATCGAACAGCGGTCGAGATAGAGATTCCCTTCTCGCGCGACCTATCGGTTGAGAATTTCTTGGACGTAGGCAAAGTTCTTCTCGGCATCTCACTGGAGCGAATGAACTATCCTGATATTGGTACATCTGCTGGCCCTAGCATCTCCGTCACGATCGACCAAAGACCACAGCCATTCTCCAAGAAGATCGGGGAGCTCTTAATTGGTCCAGGAGAAAGCCTCAATATATGGATCACCGTCGTTTGGCGAGATAAGCCCGATGATGAAGGAGCAGACCCTAAGCAGATGCGTATCCTGTTCTTCTACCTTAGTTTTAGTAATAAATTCGAAAGACTTCTTAATCTTAGACGTCCCTCAAGTGCCGGCGGTCGTCGTCAGTTGACCGTATCTCGAACCGAGCAGGCCATACAGGGTATGATCTGGTCACGCATACACGAAATGCTGGGGGACAAAGGAGCCTAACAAGGTGATGAAACTGACGGTCACCTCCAGCACCCGAAGCTTATCACCCGGCCATTAGACCTCGAAAAACCCTCTGATTTCCAGATTGTCGGACTTTTGAATCACTCAGCATTTCTTAATACCTATTTTTCAAGAAGAAACCTCCAACTTATTTATCTTATTTATATAATACCTCGAATACAAAGCACCCACTGGATTGTGAGCCAAAACCCGGTCCTTGACCACAAAAGTAGTTACTGGAGCAGAACAATTCTGGGTGAACAAGATGTCGTGGCCGATGCACAAACCCAGGATTATGTTCAAATCTACCTTCTCCTGGTTTAAAATCATAGCCTGGCCAATGGGATTACACATAGCCTCGTATCGCTCACAACTTATCTTAGGTAGATCAAAGTGTTCTTTCTCAATCCCACCGGTTTTACAGCAGACCGAACAGACCTCGAAATGCTTCTCCAGAACCCTCTGCATCATCTTCGCCTCATTCTCCATCCCTACACAAAAAGCAACACCTAATTTCTTGTAATCCATCATCTTGCAGAAACGCAAAAGCTCCTCCAACCTGCAGGCTTTCATATAATGCTTAGCCTCGATAGTGGAAGCTACTTTAATAAGCTTAAGGGTTTTTTTATCGAAATCTTTGGTTTTGATATCCTCTGCGATGTTAAAGCAGTCCTTTCCTCCTTGATAGCATTCCTTATCCTCACAATCTGCACAGTTCATCCTGTTCCTCCACTTGAATTTTATCTTATAGTTTAATCAATATTCCTAAAAAAGTTGAAAAAGGATTTCTCTTAAAAGATGTTTTCTTATCTATCCATCTGAAAAAACTGAAATGCACCCAGGGGAAAAAACCCACCCCTCCCCACTGGATTGAACTGAAATTAAAAGAATAAGAAAACATCCTTTTTAACTTCCATATACTATAAAACCTTGCTCTATTATAAATCGAAAACTTAAACCATCCCTTTATCCTTCTCAAAGCTGAAGTAAAAGAAAAGCTATTCAAAACTCCCAAATAAATCTTTTCCCTGGTAACCCTTTCCGCTTCCTTTAAAACCGAAACAGGATCATCGCAGAACTCAAGCGTGGTGAAGATAATCGAGATGTCAAAGGATTTATCCAGAAATGGCAGGGATTGAGCGCCAGCATTGATAACAACCTTTTTCCCACTTGTCTTTTTCTCAGCCTCTTTTAACATAGAATAAGAGGAGTCTATTCCGTAAACAAAAAGATTTTTCTCCAGAAAATAAAGAAGATGATTACCGGTTCCACATCCAATGTCCAGAAGTTTCTGCCCAGTCTGAGGTTTGAGTAAATCGACCATCAATTTGTTCTCCAGAGAACTGATATACTTGCCTTTCTCAGTTTGATACCATAAATCATATTCTTTAGCTGATACCTCATCAAAATCAATTATCTTTTTCATCTGTTTTTTAACTATTAATATTATAAGAATTTAAATATGATACGGATTAAAAGATAGATAATAAATTATTGTAAAAGTAGGGGCGTATGGCCATACGCCCCTACAAGGGGCTTACAGCTATACGCCTCTATTATCCTCTTTCAAATTTTCAATCCTCTTCTTCGCATCCTCAACCTCCTCAATCCCCGGATCAGCATCCTTCCAGATATCGAGAAATTCCTCGTATTTTTCAATCGCCTTTTTATTCCAGCCAGATTTTTCGTAAGCCAGACCCAAGAGGTAATTAGCCTTGACTGCCCAGGTTGGATTGAGAGCCCGGTCTGCATCATATCTTGAAAGTGTCCTCTCAAACTCAGCCACTGCTTCACCCAACCTGCCTGATTCAAGGTAAGCCCTGGCAAGGAGATAGTGCGCAAAGAAATTGGGTATATCCTGGGCTAATCTTTCAAAGTTGTAAAGGGACCCTTCAAGATCGCCTTTTTTTTGTTCAATACATCCAGCAGCGTACCTGTATGCCCACATCAAGGTCGTATCACTATCTTCAATATCTTTCCTTAAAGCCAAAGCCACCTCTTCCGCTTTTTCAAAATCACCCTTCTCTGCTAAAAGCTGGACATAATAATCCCGCCCATAGACCTTATAATCAGGATTAACCCTGTGCAATATTTCCAAGGCCTTTTCAACTTCCTCCACAGCTAAATTCAGAACCTTCTTCTCCTCATATATGTTTGCCTTTAAGAAATGCTTGGATGCATTGTTCACTCCTTGAGCCTGCTCCATTCTGTCAGCTGCTATGCCGTGATCCAAAACCTTAAGTGCCCCTTCGAATTTACCCTGATAAATAGGAATAAGAGCCAGATAACTCCTTCCTTCTGATCTAGTGTCTTTATCACTGCTTGTGCAAAGCTCCTTATAGCAGCTTTCAGCTTTAACGTAATCTCTTTTAAAAAGATACATATGACCCAATCTATCTAAAGAGAAACCTGGTTTTATTTGTTCAGCTTTTTTGTAAGATTCAATCGCCTGGTCAAGTTTACCGTTGAAAGCATAAAGGTCAGCCTTAGTGTCATAGGGGTTGGCTTCATCCGGTGCTATGGATATATATTCGTTTATAGCCCAGATGGACCTTTCGAAATCTCCAACTTTATCATAAGCATAGGCAAGCTTGTTATATGCTACCTTATAAAGGGGATCCAGTTCAACTGCCTGGTTAAAATAATAGATGGCTTTCTTGAAATTTTGCCTGTTGTAATAATAGTTGCCGATCCAATAAAATGCCTCTTTATCTTTGGGATCTCGCTCTATTATTCTTTCCATCTCCTTAAGAGCCTGCCTGAAATTTCCTTTCTTGTTTTCCGAAAGAGCTTTTATGTAATGTTTTTCCTTCTGGCTAACCCTGTCTGAGTATTTTACTGCTTCTGCGATTAGTTTATTCCTCTCCTCACCACTTTTGAGCATAGCCAGCCTTACATACGCCATGGCAAAGGTGGTATCAAAATCCAGTGCTTTGCTGAAGCTTTTCTCGGCTTCTGCCCAGTAAAGCTTGGAATGGTAATCTTGTCCCTCCAGATAAAAGCGGTAAGCATCGGGTGAGTGGGTGGTCACATCCGCAACTTTTGGGTCCTTCTCCCTCTGTGCCTGAGCTGGGAGGGAAAGGTCTTCTTTCAATTCAACTGTAAGTTTATCCACCATCGAGAATATGTTTTCCTGTGACTCTCCGATAATACGCTGTGACGCTATAACCTTGCCATCGGCAACATCGACCAGCTGAGAGGTCAAAATCATCTGAGGCTCGATTTGAAGAATGCTACCTAAAAGCATCCATTTAGCTTTTGCTTTATTTGCAACTTCAGAAGCAACGTTTTTATCTATTATCTTGGTTCCCTCTCTTCCCAGAAGCTTCAGAATGTCATATAATCTCTGGCTGGAGACCACGTTCATATACCGGGATTCGGAAAGATCGGTTATCAGAAGATTGGTCACGATCTCACCCAATTTTTGTTCATCCTCTCTATCCACTAAATTCTCAAAATACATTATGGCTAAAATATTTTCCTCTGCTACTGCTTTCTTTTCAGGACCCACTTCGAACCTGAAAGGCTGAAAAATAAAAAAAAGTAAAACTATGGCAAAAATAACCGATGAGGGAACCATAATCGGAAGAAGCTTCCTCTTAGATTTAGGCACAAAAGGCTCCTTGGCATACTCCAGACTCTTTTTCTCCCTTCTCAAATCCGCCAAAAGATCATCTATGTGCTGATATCTTTCCTCTTTATCTTTGGCTAAAGCCTTATCCACGACTCTCTGCAGTCCATCCGGAACGTTGGCTTTATATCTTGCCAGAGGCTCTTGCGTTTCATTTACGATAGAATAAATTATAGCAGCTTCATGCTCCCCCAAAAAAGGCAGCTTTCCGGTTATGATTTCATATAAAACTATCCCGAAGGAGAAGATATCCGATCTCTGGTCAACCTCTTCTCCACAAGCCTGCTCCGGTGACATATAGGCAAAAGTTCCCAGGGTCGAACCTGTTTTGGTTATGGTAGTGGTTCCTTTAAACTTGGCTAAACCGAAATCCATTATCTTTACCTGTCCATCCCTGGTAACCATTAGATTCTCCGTTTTTATATCCCTGTGCACTATATCTTTTTGGTGAGCTGCATTCAAACCCTCGCACACCTGAATTCCTATATCCAAAACCTTTCTTATCGAAAGGGTCTCTTCTTCGATTGTCTCTTTTAAAGTTTTTCCCTCACAATATTCCATGGCTATAAACATCTGCCCTTGGTATTCATCGATCTGGTAAATGGTAGTGATGTTAGGATGATTCAGGGAAGAAGCGGTTTGCGCCTCCCTGAGAAACCGAGCTTTATCCTCTGGACTTCTTGAAACATGAGCTGGCAGAAGCTTTAAAGCAACAATTCGCTTCAACTTAGTATCCTCAGCTTTGTAAACCACACCCATTCCACCCTCACCCAGCTTCTCAAGAATTTTGTAATGTGAGATTATTTTGTTAATCATCCGGTTTTTTGTCTATGTATCTTGAACTTATCCCCGCCCCTTCTCTAAAAAAAGAAGGGGAGAGAAAATCCCTCTCTTGTTAAGAGAGGGATACAGGGTGAGTTGATCTAATGAATTATTCTTTCCAATCATTTTTCCAATCCCATCTTCTCCAGCAATATCTTGAACCTCGGGTCAGAGCGTACATTGTCAAATCCCGGATCTACTTTTATCTCAAGTAGGGTGCTATCGCGCTCCTCATATCCCTTGTCCAGCCATTTGAAACCCTGATCGTTCTGGCCAAGGGAAAAATGAAGTTCTGCCAACAAGATCGGCGAGATATACACCTTCTTCGCCCGCTCCAACAAACCATCTAAGACCTTCTGGGCTCTGTTTCTTTTGCCCATCTTCACGTAGGTGATTCCCTTTCCCGCTTCAACAAACGGATCCCAGCCTCCGGAAGCAACGCTTTCCTTTTCAATATCCCGCAAAGCTTCCTCATACATCCCCTTTTGCAGGTAAATCTGCGCAAGCCACGTGTGTGTTGCGCTGAAGCTCGGATCCATCTCCAGAGTCTTCTTCAGTTCCTCCAATGCTTTATCGTAATCTCGCGCAAAAAAGAACACCACTGCAACATTTCTGCTTATGACAAGAGAAAGAGGATCCAATTCCTGAGCTCGTTTCATCTCGGCAATGGCTTCGTCAAACCGAGCCAAATACATCAACTGGAGCGCATACCAGTGATGAGCAGTTGCATAACCAGGATTGAGCTGGATGGCTATTTGGGATTCCTTCTCTGCACCTTCCCAGTCCCATTCCCGAAATCTGAGCTGTGCCAGAGATGTATGCGCCTCAGCAAGTGTGCTGTCGATCTCAAGTGCCTTCCGCACTGCCTCCTTTGCCTTGGGATAAACTTCCTTGGGTGAAACAGAGGCGTAATCCCTAAGAGTGATGTATGAGTCAGCTAACCCGGCATAAGCTAAGGCGTAGCCGGGATCCCTTTTTATCGCCCCCTCAAAGCACTCGATACTCTTTTTCAAGCTTTCCTCTGTTCTTTTGTTCCAGAAGTAGCGCCCCTTTAGATATAAGCTGTAAGCATCGATATCTTCAGTATGACGTTTAATCAGTTTCTCCTTCTCTTCCCCAAAAAGTTTGACCTTTAAATTGTCCACGATCGCCAGAGATATCTCATCCTGAATTGCGAAGATGTCTTCCGGGCAGCACAGTTGACCTATATCCCTATCATATCTCTCTGACCAGAGATGGTAACCGTCAGCTACATTAACAAGTTGGGCAGCGATACGTATCTGATTCCCTGCTTTACGCACACTACCTTCAAGTAAAGTTTTAACGTTCAACATCTTCCCGATCTCTCGGATGTCTATCACTTTTCCTCTGAATGAAAACGCCGAAGTCCGGGCAACCACCCGTAAACCCTCCACATGCGTCAGGGCATTTATGATCTCCTCTGCCATACCGTCACAGAAATACTCCTGTTCCGGGTCAGCGCTTAAATTGACAAAGGGCAAAACCGCGATGGAGGGCTGGGATTTTTCTTTAACAGATTCCGAAGATTTGCTTACATTTTTCAATTCAATGCAAATCTCCTTCGCACTCTGGTAACGGGAATCTGGACTTTTACCCAAAGCTTTATTAATTATCTGTTCTAACTCCAGAGGTACATTGGACCGGAGTGTTTTTATCGATTCCGGCTTTTGGTTTAAGATGGAATACATCAAAGCCTGGTTATAATCACCTTTAAAAGGAAGCTGCCCACTTAACATTTCATATAAAACCACACCTAAAGACCAGATGTCAGTACGCTGATCTGCGTCTTCACCGCTTGCCTGTTCCGGAGACATATAAGCTACCGTACCCATGGTCACCTCTGTCTTGGTTTCCGGAATACCCACCGTTGACTTAGCTAAGCCGAAATCCATAATCTTAGCCTGACCTTTATTGGTCACCATAATGTTAGCGCTCTTGATATCACGATGAACAATATCCTTGTCATGTGCCTCTTTTAAACCTTCTGCAACCTGAATGGCAATTTTCAATGCTTCCTCTAACTTAAGTGGTCCTGACTCGAGCTTCTGCTTAAGGCTTTCCCCCTCCACGTAAGCTGTTGCAATGAAGATTTGATCGTTTACCTCATCGATTTCATAAATGGTACAGATGTTGGGATGATCCAGTAATGCAGCGGTCTGCGCCTCATTAAAAAATCGTATTCTTTCTTCCTTATTCCCCAATGCTTGAGGTGTGAGAAACTTTAAAGCCACAATGCGTTTGAGCTTGGTATCCTGGGCTTTATACACCACCCCCATTCCCCCCTCACCTAATTTTTCAAGGATTTTATAATGTGAGATTATTTTGTTAATCATCCAGTTTTTTACCTGTTTGTTTTAAACTCATCCCCTACCCCTTCTCTTAAAAAGAGAAAGGGTGAAAAGGTCCCTCTCTTAGCAAGAGAGGGATTCAGGGTGAGTTGACCAAATAAACTATTCTTTCCGATCATTGTCCGCTCCTCCCGCCTTTTCTTCTCTTCAGTGGAACAGGCATTCCACAATCGCTAAATTTCTAAGATCTTATTATTAGATATATCCTGCCTACCATTTTACCCCGTGTATAAAGGCATCTTCCTGAGTTTAATAAAATAAAGATTTTCTGGTTGTCAACGCAAAAACAAAGAAGTAAAGTCCCGGCGAAAAGTGGTTTTACCGAAATAAAAAGACAAATACCATATTTTTATTAATATTTTTGTTTGACTAAATCATTATTTTTGATATATTTAAGTTTTCTAAAAGGTTAGAGATATGGCTCTTTTGGATATCGCAACTTTAGGTCAATTCGTGCCAGCGGATTCTTTGATCCACCGGCTGGATCCCAGGACTAAATTTATTTTGGTACTGGGGTGCGTGATTCTGGCAGCTTTGACCTTAAATCTTCTGAACTACGTTATTCTCCTTTGTTTTCTAATTCTGATTTTCTCTTTTTCTGGCCTTTCTTATACACTGCTTTTAAAAAATCTAAAGTCCTTTATCTGGCTTTTCGTGATCATCTTTTTGTTCCAGATTCTTTTCACCCCAGAGCCAAAAGAGGCCATCTTTCATTTCAGCTTCATAAACATCACCCCAGAAGGGATTCATAATGGGATTCTTTACACTCTGAGATTCTTCATCTTCATTCTGGGAGCAGTGGTTCTTAGCCTGACCACCTCACCGGTGGATTTAACTGATGGTATCTTCAGTTTTTTGTCACCTTTAAAAAAACTGAAGTTTCCGGTTCAGGAGCTTTCCCTTATCACCATGATCTCTTTGAGGTTCGTTCCCCTTCTTCTGGAAGAGGCGAATAACTTAAGAAAAGCTCAAATCTCCCGGGGTGCCTCTTTTGAGGGAGGGATTGTGCAGAAGGCAAAGAAAACTATACCCTTGCTGGTACCCCTGTTCATCTCCTCCTTTAAAAAGGCGGATGACTTAGCCCTGGCTTTGGATGCACGAGGATTCAGGTCAAAGGAGAAAAGAACCTCATATCGCAAGCTTGAGTTTAAGGCCAACGATTATTTTTTCCTGGGATTGTTTTTTATAGTTGTTTTGGTATCTCTTTGGATTTTATAATAATAGCTGACGCTTCAGCATACGTATAAACTTAATAATGGATAAAAGGACCTTAAAATGAATATAGAAGTTGGTAATCGGCTTATCTTTAAAGGGATTGGATGCCTAAAAACATAAAACTGGAAATAGAATATGATGGAACCAGCTTTTCGGGCTGGCAAACACAGCCCAGAAAAAGAACTGTTCAAAAGGAGATAGAAAATAAATTAGAGAAAATATTGGGTTCAAAAACGAAAATCATCGGAGCTGGTAGAACCGATGCGGGTGTTCATGCATTAGGTCAGGTTGCCAGTTTCAAAACAAAATCCCGGCTTAAAGAAGACCAGATAAAAAATGCACTTAACGGCGTTTTACCGGAGGATATAGTAATCAAAAACATAGAGGAAGTTGATTCTGACTTTAATGCCCGGTATAGCGCAAAGTCAAAAATCTATCAGTATCGTATCTATTTAACTAAAACAGCTCTGAATAGAAATTACGCCTGGGAGATAAGGTATAACCTGAATATGAAAAAATTAAAGGAAGCCACCGAAAAGATAATCGGGAAAAAGGATTTCTCCTCTTTCTGCGTGGTAAAATCCACCAAAAAGAACAACATCTGTAAGGTTAAAAAGGCTTTTTGGAGAAAAAAGAAATCTGAGCTTGTGTTTGAGATAGAAGGCGACCGTTTTTTGCATTCCATGGTAAGGGCTTTGGTAGGAACTCTGGTAGATGTAGGCAGGGGATATTTTAAGCTATTCGATTTTGAGAGGATAATAGATTCAAAGGACAGGAAGAAAGCAGGAATAACCGCTCCGGCAAAAGGTCTTTACTTGTTGAAAGTCAACTATTAAAAATAGAATGGAGGTTAAAAGATGAAGTTCTTCATCGATACTGCGAACTTGGACGAGATCAAGGAAGCAGCAAGTCTGGGAGTTCTGGATGGGGTTACCACTAATCCAACCCTTCTTTCCAAGGAAAAGGATAAAGGCGATTTCAAAACCATCTTAAGGAAAATTTGCGAGGTGGTCAATGGACCGGTCAGCGCCGAAGGCGTGTATCCTGACTGCGATGGAATAGTGAAAGAGGCGCAGGAGCTTGCCAAAATCCACGACAACATCGTGATCAAGGTTCCCATCACCAAGGAGGGAATAAAGGCGATTAAGATCTTAAGCGATAAGGGAATAAAGATCAACTGCACCCTGATCTTCTCCCCTATCCAGGCGCTTTTAGCTGCAAAAGCAGGAGCAACCTACGTCAGCCCTTTCGTGGGAAGGCTGGACGATGCCTCTCATGTGGGAATGGATCTGGCTGAACAGATAGTCACCATCTACGATAATTACGATATTCCCACCGAGGTGATCGTGGCAAGCATAAGAAATCCCCTGCATGTGGTAGAGGCAGCTATGATCGGTGCGGACATCGCTACCATTCCGTTCAAGGTGATAGAACAGCTGATCAAACACCCCTTGACCGATGTGGGAATCAAGAATTTCTTAGCAGATTGGGAAAAGGTTAAAAAGGCATGATAGAAAGATATACCCTTCCGCAGATGAGAGATCTGTGGTCAGAACAGACGAAATTTAAAACCTGGCTTAAAATCGAGATTTTAGTCTGTGAAGCTCTATCGCAAAGCGGTCAAATACCAAAAAGGGCAGTTGACCAGATAAAAAAGAAGGCGAGATTCGATCTGAAAAGAATCGAACAAATCGAGCAAAAAACCAGACACGATTTCCTGGCGTTTTTAACCAGTGTCTCTGAGAATGTGGGGAAAAACTCCGAATATATTCACTTAGGATTAACCTCATATGATATCGAGGATACTGCATTAGCTTTCATTCTGAAACAGGCTGGAGAGGTCATTTTAAAAGATCTTAAAAATCTCTCTTTTTCTGTCAAAAAGAAGGCTTTTAAATACAAGCTTACCCCCATAATGGGTAGAACTCATGGAGTTCACGCTGAGCCCACCACCTTGGGTCATAAATTCGCTTTGTGGTATTCGGAGATACAGAGAAACATCGATCGCTTGAAAAAGGCAATTGATATTATTTCAACCGGAAAGATCTCAGGCGCAGTGGGAAATTATGCCAATACCCCCCCTGAAGTTGAAAGATATGTCTGCAAAAAACTCAAACTCAAGCCTGCAAAAGTTTCATCCCAGATTCTGCAGAGGGACAGGCATGCGGAATTTTTAACAACTTTAGCCATCATTGCCGGGTCGATAGAGAAGTTCTCAACCGAGATAAGGAATCTGCAGAGAACTGAGATTTTAGAACTGGAGGAGGGATTCTCCAAAGGACAGAAAGGCTCTTCTGCCATGCCTCATAAGAGAAATCCAATAACCTGTGAGAGATTATCAGGATTATCCAGGACAGTAAGATCTTATGCCTTAGCTTCTCTGGAGAACATAAACCTGTGGCATGAAAGGGACATAACCAATTCCTCGGTTGAAAGGATTATCCTTCCGGATTCAACTACTTTGGTCGATTACATGGTGGTGAAGTTCACCCGGATAGTTGAAAATCTTTCAGTTTATCCTGAGAACATGCTTTTAAATATCGAAAAGACCAAAGGTCTTGTCTTCTCCCAGAGACTACTTTTGAAGCTAACAGAGAAAATGGGCTCAAGGGAGAAAGCTTACCAAATAGTGCAATCCAATGCGATGATAGCCTGGGAAAAGAAGGAGGATTTCAAGAAATTAATAAAGGCTGACAAAAGAATAAAAAAATACCTTTCCTCTGAGGAAATAGAGAGTTGTTTCGATTTAGGCTATTTCACTAAAGGAACGAGTTACATTTTTAAAAGGGTTTTCGGTAGATAATTCTTTAAAAGAATGGACAAGTCCAAACTAAAAAAGTTGAAAGCTCTGGTCAAGCTTGACATAGATAAATACGTCCGGAGGGCAAAAGGAAAAGTTGAAGAAAACGTTAAAATAAAACTCACTATCCCGCTTCTTCAGCTTTTAGATTACGATGTTCAAAAAGAAATGGATTTCGAGCATCACGTTAGGAACAAAAGAGCAGATATAGCTCTTATGTTTGAAGGAAAACCAAAGCTGATAGTAGAGACCAAAGACCTTGATGAGGAGTTAGATCATCATATTAAGAAAGCTCTGGACTATGCCTTTGAAAAAGGAGTGGATTGGGTAATACTTACTAATGGTATTGAGATCAGACTCTATAAATCTTATATAAGCGGGGTTCCTCCAGAGGACAGATTGATCTTTGACACTACGCTAAAAGAGATTACAAAAACCTACTCAAGTTTAGAAGAGCGAGTTTCAAAAGAGAACCTCAGGACTGCTGAAAAAATAACAAAGGAAGCAGAAGAGGTCCGAGAAAATGTCACTGCTTCAATTCTCATAAAAGATTTAGCAAATTGTAAAAATGCACTTTTCAGTGATCTTTTGGATAAATTCAAACTTAGATATAAAAAGGATCAAAAATTCAAAGAAGTTATAGATTCCTGGGTTGATCGAGTTGGGATGGATTTGAATGATCCAAAACTTATCGAGAAACTCTGTATTGAGGGATCATACACTTTGATCAACAGAGTTTTGTTTTTAAGAATCTGTGAAGACAGAGGTCATATTAAGCCAAAATTGACCAGGGATTCATTAAAGAAATGGCGTGAAATGGTTGAGAAACCAAGCCGTATCCTTGGTCTGGCATTTGAAGAGATTTCTGATAGATTTGAAGGCTTGTATAAATCCCCTCTTTTCGATGATATAAAGTTTGAGGATGTAAAATGGAATGATAACACAATTAACTTTATCTTAAATACCTTATGTGAACACGATTTCGGTAAGATTACTAAAGACATCTTGGGGCGAGCTTATGAACAGCATATAACCAAAGAAGAAAGAAAGGAATTGGGTCAATTTTATACTCCGGACTTTGTTATTGACTACATTTTGGAGAGAGTGGGTATTACTCCAGACAAGAAAATCTTTGATCCGGCTTGCGGCTCAGGTGGTTTTTTGATGAAGTCGTATGATAGGCTAAGAGATTCATATAGAAAAGAGGGTTGGGCAGAGGATAAGATTCATAATGAGATTTTGAGTAAAAATCTTTTTGGAATTGACATCAATCCCTTTGCTACCCAGCTTACTGTGATGAATCTATTTTTAAAAGACCTCGATCATCCTACAAGCTATATAAACATTGCTGAAGGTGACTCTTTGGAAAGACTGGAGAACTCTTTTGACTTGGATTATTTCCAAAAAGAAAACCCTTTAAACAAGCTGACAAAATCTAATAAAAGATTCTCTCATGGTAAAATATTAAAAGAAATGCCTTTTGATGTAGTAGTGGGTAATCCCCCATACATAAGCTTCGGAATAAGAGGTTCCAGGGATTCAGCCAAAAAAAAAGAAGCTTTACTCAAGCGATTGCGTGAGCAATATCCTAATTCTGCTGAGTATAAGATAAGTCTCTATGCTGTTTTTATGCAGAGAGGAATTGAGCTTTTAAAAAAGGGTGGGGTTTTTGGTTTTATAATACCGGATAGCTTTCTTTTAGGTAGATTCTTTTCTAAAATTCGCCACTATATTTTAGACAATTGTAAAATAGTAGAAATAGTCTTGTTTATGAAAGATTTCTGGAAATACGGTATCGTTGGAAGACCAGTTATAATCATTCTTCAAAAAGAACTCGAAAAGAAAAAAAGGGAGAAAAACAAACTCAAAGTTTTATTGTATTCTTCCTCAAAGGATATCCAAAACGGTCGGTTTAAATTTTTTTCTTACCCCCAGAGCTATTTTGAGAAAACATCATATAATCGATTCAGGTTGTTTTTTGACAAAACGTCAAAAGATTTTGTAGAAAAAATGGAAAGGGACACAAAAGAATTAGGGAGTATCGTCCGTTTTTCAAGTGGTCTGATAGCGAAAGGTAAAAAGAAAGATATAATAAGTAGAAAAAAGACGAGTGATAAATGGTTACGTGGTTTGACAGAAGGCAGCGAGATCAATAGATATTCTTTGCTCTATAAAGGCAATTTTATTTTGTATGACTTATCAGTACTTAAGAGTGGATTCAAAGAAGCAAATTACTCCGAGTCAAAAATTCTTTTAAGAAAAACTGGAGATAGAATCACAGCTGCCTACGACAATAAAGGTTTCTTGTGCCTTGATATTCTGCATGTGGGGAATTTAGTTGATAAAAAATACGATCTGCGTTATATTTTAGCGATTTTAAACTCTCACACTATAAATAAATATTACACCCTAATCAGCCTTGAGTCAGGTCGAGTTATGGCTCAGACTGATATTGAAACTATTGAGCAGTTACCCATAAAAATAGCTTCTAAAAAAGTTCAAGGAGATTTAGTAAAACTTGTTGATAAGATTATTTTGTTAAACGAAAAGCTAAATAAGGCTAAATCATCTTCTGAAACAGAGAAACTCAAGAAACAAATAAAAATAATTGACGAAAAGATAGAAAAAAAGGTTCGTTCAATTTACGGGTTTATTGAAAAATGAGCAAAGAAGGATTGGGCTTAGTAATACCTGCTTTGGTTTTATCCATCGCATCTTTTTGTCTCTTTTTCTTTTTTGACCTGTCTCTATTTTTCATTATAGCAGTTTTTTTGTCACTTTTAACCATATTCTTGGTCTTCTCTTTTAGGGACCCGAAAAGAGAGATACCCAAAGCAGAGGATTTGATCCTTTCCCCTGCTGATGGCAAACTTATTTCAATTGACCCGTTTCCCTATCACCCTTTTCTGGATTCGGGAGGTAAAAAAATAAGTATCTTTATGAGCATGATGGACGTGCACATCAACCGTACGCCAGTTTCGGGGATAGTAAAGGATTTAAAATATACTCCCGGAAAGTTTTATCCTTCTTTCAGTTCTAAATCCTCGGAAAAAAACGAGCAAAACGAGATCTGGATTGAGAACGAAAAGGGGAATATTGCAATAAAACAGATAGCCGGATTTATGGCAAGGCGGATAATCTGCCAGCTAAAAAAGGGTGACCGAATAGAAGCGGGAGAAAAATTCGGGATGATAAAGCTGGGCTCAAGAGCAGAGATTTTTCTACCGGAAAAAACAAAAATCCTTGTTAAACTCAAACAAAAAGTTAAGGCTGGAGAAACCCCCTTAGCTAAATTTTAGATGGAAAAAATCAACCGAATATTCCCGGGAATCTTCACCATCGGGAATATGTTGTGTGGTTTTTTGGCTATTATCTCGATTTTCGATAACGAGCTTTTGGCCGGATGCTGGTTTATTATCTTAGCCGGGTTTTTCGACGCTTTGGATGGGGTGGTCGCCCGTTTCTCCAAAACCACCTCCAAATTTGGAACCGAGCTGGATTCCTTTGCGGATTTTTTATCCTTCGGGATCGCACCCGCATTCCTGCTCTACTCTTTGAGGCTTACCAGCCTGGGCAGATGGGGTTGGATTATAGGAGTTGTTTTCATCCTCTGCGGAGCCTTCAGGTTAGCCCGGTTCAATCTGCAGAATGAGGAATACAGGGAATATTACACCGGACTCCCCATCCCCCCCTGTGCCTTTACCATATCCGGATATGTGCTCTTTTGTTATCATCTCTGGGACCAGATAATATCACCCGGGATCTTGATCGGTATGGTGCTTCTTTATTCCGCATTGATGATAAGTGGAATAGATTACGAAACTTTCCCCATTTTTCCCTTGAAAACCAAAAAGGATAAGCTTAAATTTATACTTATAATGATTGCTCTTTTTGCCATATTCGTAAAACCTAAACTTATGATTTTCCCCTTTGGATTAGCTTACACTTTATCCGGGGTGGGGAAACATATCTATGGGTTCTTTTCATCCCAAGAAGATATAAACAAAACCAATGAAAGGAATTCTTATGAGAAAATCTGAGGCGATCACAAGAAAGGGTAAAAAAAAGCTTTTCTTAGCCAAAGTTTTTGTTAGATTAAAAGAAGGAGTACTGGACCCCCAGGGCTCGACCATCAAAAGAGCTCTTGAGGATATGGGTTATGATGGCATCGAGGATATAAGGACCGGAAGGGTTTTCGAGATAAATTTTAGCTCCGAGGACAGGAACAAATCGAAAGTTTTAATCGATGAGGTATGCAAAAAGCTTTTAGCCAATCCGGTTATCGAGAAATATAAATTTGAAGTTAAACAGAGATGAAATTCGGCGTTATAACATTTCCCGGTTCCAATTGCGACTACGATTGCTACAAGGCGATTCAGGACGTTTTAAAAGAGGACGTGGTATTTTTATGGCATAACCAAACCTCCCTGGACGGATGCGAATGCATCATATTGCCCGGTGGTTTCTCCTATGGGGACTATCTAAGAACCGGAGCCATTGCCAGGTTCTCCCCCATAATGAAGGAGGTTAAAAAATTCGCAGAAGCAGGTGGTCTGGTCATCGGGATCTGCAACGGTTTTCAGATTCTTTTAGAATCAGGTCTTCTGCCCGGCGCGATGCTCAATAATAAAACCCTGAGGTTTATCTGCAAGTACGTCTACCTCCGGGTGGATAACGAAAATACTCCCTTTACCAACAGGTGCACAAAAGGACAGGTTTTGAAAATCCCCATAGCCCATTCCGATGGCAATTACTTCATATCCAAAATTGGATTGGAAAAACTTAAAATGCAAAAACAGATCGTCTTCAGGTATTGTGATCCGAATGGAAACTTAGACATAAACTTCAATCCCAACGGAGCGCTTGATTTCATTGCCGGGATAAAAAACGAAAAAGGAAACGTTCTGGGGATGATGCCCCATCCGGAAAGATCATCCGAGACCATCTTAGGCTCTGAGGATGGAAGATATATCTTCGAGTCGATGGTAGAACATCTCAAAGGGATAATTTGATTTGAAACAAAACGAGATAACTTTTTTAGTGGTAGCGTTGATCTTAGCCGCTGTGGTAGGAGGAGTGGTGGGAGATATAGTCGGTTTTTACCTGCCCCAGGGGCAGGTGAAAACCCTTTTTACTCAGCACTACCAGAAGATCGGGTTTGAGCCGACTACTTTCAACCTCTATGCCATCTCATTCACCCTCGGTTTCAGGTTTAAAATAAATTTCGTTAGCATTCTATTTATCATATTGGTTATCGTATATTTCAAATGGTGGTACTTATAATAAAAGGTGGTAGTTTTAGGTGGTAGATAAAAATCTTTTTAGGAGGAGATTATGATTGGAGGTATAGGCGCTCAGGAGATTATTCTGATCCTTCTGGTAGTTCTTCTCCTTTTTGGTGCAAAAAAGCTCCCTGAGGTGGCTCAGGGCTTGGGAAAAGGGATTCGCGAGTTTAAAAAGGCAATGAAGGAAACCACGGACGAGTTAAACCAGGCTGCAGACGAAAAGAAGAAAAAACCAGAGGAAAACCAAAAGAAAGATACGTAGACCTAAGGTCTAAAGATATCAAAAGATGGGAATATTTCAATCCAAGGATATAAAAAAGATAGCTTCCTGCCTGGACGCAGTGGAGGTCAAGAAGCAAAAGGATCACTCCCGCCTGAAAATCGAGAACAAAAAGGACAAAAGGCAAATAATCTTAGAACTTTATCCAGAAACCGCTTTGGGAAAAACCAAGGGTCCTCTGGTGGTGGTCTATACCCCGGACTGCCACTTACAGCTACACAATTGTTCGGGCTATGTTGTATCAGATGAACTGGGCGAGGTAACCTTCATCGGGGAGACAAAGGATAAGATATCAGGTTTGGTGGTCGAGCGTCAAGCAGCCTGCGCCTTTTATGCTAATGTCAAAAGAGAGCTAATCTCCGGAGATTTCACCCAATTGGGCATAGAGGTGATGTTATCCGGAGTTGCTCTATCTCTGGCTGAGGAGATTATCGAGAAGAAGAGATAGAGAATAGATATTTGAGTTTATAGATTTGAGATAAAGCAGGGTATCATCTACAACTGCAATTGCAGCACCAAAGTCAGGCTTTTCAGAAAGATACGCGGAGAACTCCTTATTGAGTACTGTAGCAACTCCCTCCTGCAATGTCGGATTTTGCTGTGCATAAATTGTTATAGCCGCAGCTAACAACACGCAAGCCAGAACAATTCTTTTTTCATTTCGATTTCCCCCTAATGAACTCATCGTCATTGGTTCTGTTTCTTCTTTCTATTGCTTCGGCCTCAATTCGTCGATGATTCTCGCATCCACCCAGTAGATATCAGCTCTTCCATAACCCGGCTTCGTAAAGTGGTTCAACCATCCTGCTGCATGCGATGTAGACCTTTGCATCGTTGCCAATGGAATACGCGACATTGAAACAGACCTCCCTCCCGTCGGGAGAGAAGTTACACAACATCTTGGCTGAGAATAACTGCTAAATACAATTGTGAGGGACAATGAGACTATACCCAATATTGTACTATGTTTCAAGGTCTCTCTCCGAAACTCGAATTCTTTCAATTTAGCATCCTCGGTGAACTTCGTATCTATCCGGAATATATTCGGCATCATCCAAGATGCATTAACCGTGACAGTACTTCTCCACTTCATTTGCTATTGGATTTTTCAAAAACAACAGAAAAATCCGTTCCTTCGATTTGTATCTCCAACGATGTGACATTTCCGGCTGTGTCTTGTTTAAATTCAAATCTGATAGTGGCTCCATCATAAACAGTCTTAAAAACATTTTGAAAACAGTATTCCAGCGGCCAAACGAAATTTGTATTGAAATTCAATTGCATTTCACCATTTTCAACATACACCGCAGCTTTCCCGTAGGCCTTGTGCTCATAGCTCCCGGTATACTTTTCGCGGGGATATGACATTTTCTCAGATTTGGCTTGCTGTTCTTTGCTGGATTTTTCGGAAGATACTTTGTATTTTGGTGTTTCGTCTTCTATGAGTTTATCCCATGAGAATTCGTTGAGATTCAACAATTGATCATAAATATAATAGGTCAGGTAATGCGTTAACTCTAAAGCCACCCCGTTATTCCCCAGGATGACGATCCCGATTTTCTCTTGCGGCATGAAGCTGATAAAACAGCCGAATCCATTGATGATTCCCCCTTTGGTCAGCAGATGATACCCTGAATAGAATTGGAAATCCCAACCCAGGGCCGAAGACATCATAGGCGGCCACCATTTCTCTTCTGAGTAAAAATTATATATACAAGGATTCTTAATCATATCTATGGAAGTCGGCGAAATGATCTGTCGGTTATCAAATTGTCCTTTTTTGAGATGTAATTTCAGCCAATTGATCATCTCGCTCGCACTTGAATTGATGCCTCCGGATGGGTTGCCGGCTGGCCGATGCCGAAAAGGAAGTTTCACATATTGACCGTTTTCATATTTATATGGATAAGAGAAATCCTCGACGTTCTTGATTTGCAGGTCAAAATTACTGTGAGTCATTCCGAGAGGCTTAAAAATCCTCTTCTCGACAAAATCCTCCCAAGAGCCTCCGGAGAGCTTGTCGACGATGGTCCCGGCCACCACGAACGAAACGTTGGAATATTGATACCATCCGCGAAAACTCGAGCTTGGCTTTAAATACCGCAGGCGCCTGTAGATTTCATCACGTTCGTATGGCCAAACATAAACCATCAAATCACTGAAAGGGGATAAGCCGGTGCGGTGCGAAAGAAGATCCCGCACGGTCGCATGAAAGGTCGCGTACTCGTCGTACAATCGAAAATCGGGAACATAATCGATGATGGGAGTATTCCATCCCAGCTTTCCTTCATCGTAAAGAATGCCTATTGTCGCTGCTGTGAATGTTTTAGATATGGAAGCGATACCAAAAAGAGTTTGCGGTGTGACGGGAAGTTTCTTGTCGATATCCCTGAAACCGAAGCCTTCTAGGAAGATAACGGAATCGTTTTGGATGACGCCGATGGCCATACCAGGGATTTTCCACTCTTCCATTTTCTTTTCAACATAGCTGGAGAGACCTTCAAGTTGATTCGCTCTGTTCGATTCTTGAGAAAATACGAAGCTGTCGGATAGCAGAAAGAAGCTTGCAGCTAGAGCAAATAAACAGAAAACGAACGCTGACCTTTTCATTTTGATTTCTCCTTCAATACATTTCTAATAAAATATTTAAATTCTCATTTCTGAAGCTTTTCAAGCATTTTTTTAGCATTATTATTATTGGGATTCAACTCTAACGATTTTTTAAAGTTTTGAATCGCCAAGATGGTATCACCTTTCATAATGTATGTTTCACCAAGAGCATCGTGAGCTTCCCAAGATTCAGGAGATTCAGACAGGACAGCTCGGAAAACAAGTCCTCGATTTTCGAAATTCGATCCGAAGGATCAATCCTTTGGATCGACCTACTTACGTAAAATAATCTATCATTGTATCAAATGCAACCACTCCCCTAAAAGAAAATAAACCCTCCCGATCAAAAGGGACATCCTGGACATAACGGTATATCCAAAGGATGCTCCGAAGGAGATCATCAAAAACCAGATTCCGATTCTTGCACCGGAGCCGACTGCTCCCTTATGCTCCTTGGAGAAGAAAAAGTAAATCAAACCGGTAATAACCCCTATGGTTAGGAGGAAATTGTTCATTGATTCAAGCCAGTTTCCGGTCCACAAGGGCAGAAGATTAGCATGGATCTGAAGAATCAAATCCCCGGTCCCATATCCAATTATGGCAATCCCTGCAAAAATCCCGATTATCAAAGCCATAGCCCATCTGGATAACCAGAAAAGCTTATTGGTAAACCTGCTGAAAAGTAAAAGACCCAGGGCAAATGGTATCAAAAGGATCAGATCTCCTCTGACAAGAGGATCCCAGAGGTTGGGGCGGAAAACATTATGGTATTCCAGGCAAGCCCAGTATCCAGCTGAAACACCAACATAAAGATGTTCGGCAAATTTATAAAAGGGATTATCCCTATACAAGAAACTGAAGATGCATAGGGTTAGTCCAGCAGCAAGCCAGGTTCCTATAAGTCCAGCTGAAGCCATTTCAGATTACCTCATTCTCTTTTCTTTTTCTTCCTTGTTGAAAAATAAGCGATATTCCCAATCAATATGAAAACGAATATAACCAGATGGGAAATCGACTGTGAATCCATACCTCTTCTTCCCAATCCGATTTTGCCAACCAGTTTCTCGTACTCAGCAGCACCTTTCATTCCACCCAGAAGACCGGAAAGTTGTCCGGATTGGAGATAGGGATAAAACTCCGGAGCGGAAACCGCGGTACAACCAGAGGCTAACTTTATGTGAAAACGGGTAACTACCTGCAAAATCCACTCCTTTGTCCCGGGAAGACCACCGGAGATGTTTATGATCATAGCCAGATCATCGTAGTTTTTTACCCCCTCCATAATCGGTAAATCCTCAACCTTGTTCCCGTGATAATCCGTCGGAAAAGTGCTGGGTATATTATTACCCAGAGAAACCATCACCACCTCCCTCCCCTCTTTGAAACCTAAATTAACAAAATCAACTCCATATTCTTTGTTAAACTCTCCCACAGCCACCTGATTAAATGCAGCCTCAGCCAGAGGAGAGCCGGTTGCCCAGAGCTGGATGGAGATTATCTTGAGATTTTTTTGACACAGCTGTCTCATCGCAGCCAGATTCATGGGCCAGAGCTCGGGCATGGAGCCGGGATCATAATCGCAGGATAATAAAACCTTTGCGCCCTCAGGTAAGGATTGAATCGAATCGTAGAAACTCTGAACTGGAGGGGTAACTGAGAAATCGATATTCATGGGGAAAATCAAAGGCAGAGCAACAGCCCCGGCAATGAATATAAAGATGATTCTTCGATCCAATTTCTCCAGAGATTCTAATATCTTGAGTATTCTATCCTTCATTTTTTACTTTCCAATCACCGCAGGGCTAAAATGCCCTGCTCTATTTTCCAAAATGTTTTTCATAATAGGGGCAGGAATTTATCCTGCCCTAAGTTGTAGGTCGAGATTCCAATCTCAACAAAAATTACTACAACAGAAATAAGAAAAAATCCTGCCCTAAATATCATTCACCTCCCATATAGGTTCTCTCCAATCCCACCAATACTTTCAAACCGGTTGAGATCGCTCCCAAGGCTGCACCTATCATAATCGCCCGCTTTGCAGCGAGCTGGGGAACGTTCATTATCCACTCAACCAGATCGGGAAATGAGTTCCATAAAAACTCTCCGATGGGAACCCTCCCGATCATCACCAGAACTGCGGTTATCCCCAACAAAGCTGCCTCCCAGGTCCTTATCCTGAAAGCCCTGAAAGCAGCGGAGGCGATATAGAATGCCAGAAGGGAAAACATGGTTGCCTGCATGGGATAGATAGCATTCATAAAGACCCAGTTAAAAGTTGTTCCCTCCTTTATCCCAAAGCCGATTCCCAAGATTATCATTAAAGCCAATCCAGACAAAAGAACAACCTTGTACTGCCAGTCCCGCTCCCTTCTTCTTATCACCTGGGAATTAACCCGCACGATATTTGCCGCGCCCAGAACGTAAGCAAAGGCAATAACGATTATCGCCCAACGATTGAATGTATGAGCAATCTCGGTCCAGTGCGTCTCCGGAATGAAAAAATCGGAGATGAAGAAAAAACCAGCTAAAAAACATATTAAAAGAGGAACTTCACGCCGCATACAATCCTTTCCTAAGAGATCAAAACAAGATAAAAACTAATTATCCCGAAAATAGAAATCAGACCTCCCAAGATGAAGACTAAATTCACTCCCCAGAATCCCTGAATAATTCCTCCGGTCAAAGGTCCAAAAATCAACCCTGCGCTCATCGCCATGCTGTAAATGCCCATGGTTGAACCCATCCCGCTTTTCCTTTTACCCACAATGGCAGCCATGGCTGTACCAGCCGGCATGCAGATACCACCTCCTATACCTAATGCTAAAGCTACAAGAAAAAGCTTGAGAAAAGTATCAGTTAAAGGAATTAAAAAAAGCATCAATGCACTTATTCCGCTCCCTAACAAAAGAAGTCTTTTTTTGTCATAACGATCAGCTATCCTTCCGAAGGGATATTGCAGAATCGAGTTTAAAAGTATGGTCGAGGAGATTAAAATACCTATCTGGGTCAAATTTATCCTGTGGGCTATGGCAAAGATAGGCAGATAAGTAACCACCAGTCCTCTGCCAAAAGCATAGAATGCTCTAAAGAGTACCAATCCCTGCAGAATCCTGTCTTTTAAAAGAATCTTAAAGGAAAAGCTTCTGTTTGATGATCGGATTTTAAACTCTTTCACTTTCGGTAAAAATAACAAAACCGACAAAAAGGACAAAAGGCTCAAACCACCCATGGACATAAAAGATGCGGTCTGGCTGAATTTGTCGGTAACCACTCCTCCCAAAAGGGGTCCCATTCCAAATCCGAAAAACAAAGCTATGTTAAAAGTACCTAAATATTTTCCCTCTTTCCCAGGAGGGGACATCTCGCCGATATAAGCCATTGCAATGGGCACCACCATTGCAGAAGCTGCACCGTGCAAGAATCTAACTGCAATCAACTGAGGCATGTTTTGAGCTAAGATGTAACCTAAAGAAAGAAGAGAGTAAAATAAAAGACCCAAGGTGATAAAGATTTTTCTCCCCCTCTTATCCGAGAGTCTTCCAAATAAGGGCATAAAGATTATCCGAGCCAAAGAGAATCCGGAGAAAATAGCTCCTAACCATATTCCCGTTGCTCCTAAGCTCTGGGAGTAAATAGGCATCAAGGGGGAGACCATACCTATTCCTAAAGAGGCAGCGAAGATGGATAAAAATAATGTTAGAAAAGCTGGGTTCAACATCGTTTTAATAGAAATCAATTATAGGTATTATTCTCCTCTTTCCACTCAATTTAGTATAGTAGCCGCCCCGCTTTTAGCGGGGCGAAGTATTCAATCTGAGACAAATAGTAAAACCTGTCTGCCCAACCAGCGAAGGTTACAGCTACCAATTATTCTACTTCCCAGAAATTTTTACCTCA
>LJUW01000110.1 GCA_001304315.1 candidate division Zixibacteria bacterium SM23_73_2
AGGACATTGCAGTTTCTTTGCGAATAGTCACAAGGAAGGCAGCTCAGAACATCGTAAGGGATGCTTTCGAGTATGCGAAAAAACACAGGAGAAAATCGGTTACCATAGTTGAAAAACCTAACGTGATAAGGGAGACCTCGGGTTTGATGATAAGGGAGGCAAGGAAGATCGCCAAGGAGTATCCCGGAATAGAGCTGTGGGAGGCGAACATCGATGCCATGTGTATGTGGCTTATTAAAAATCCCTTTGATTACGATATTTTAGTTACTTCAAATATGTTCGGGGATATAATCTCCGATCTATGTGCCCAGTTGGTTGGAGGTCTGGGCTTTGCCTCATCCGGTAACATCGGGGATGACTATGCATTATTCGAGCCCACCCATGGCTCTGCACCCAAGTATGCTGGTATGTACAAAGTCAATCCAACTGCCATGCTTTTAGCTACAAAGTTGATGTTAGACTGGCTGGGTGAGACCGATAAAGCCCAGTCCCTTGAATCTGCCATTGCAGAAGTTATAAAAGAAGCAAAGGTCAGGACCTATGATATGGGGGGAAAATCGTCCACCCTGGATGTGGCAAATGAGGTGGCAAAGAAGCTTTGTTTGTAATGGATATGTGTCAGGAATTCTAATTAACCCCAATCGGTAAAACCACCTTGCCTCAAGGTGGGTTTAAGCTTAGCAAATTCCTACTCCCGAAGTTTGATATTCGACTGTAACAGATAAGCATGTTATAGCGGAGGTCTTCAGACCTCCATTTTTTTGGAAGGCTGAAGCCTTCCGCTACTTTCGCCCAGGTTGGGGGCAACCTGGGCTACCTACGTATTAAATTTTGATTGCCGTCGGGAATTTCCTCCCGACAGCAATTTGTGTCAGGAGGTAACTCCTGACACCACTTTAAGAAATTCCTTCTCCCGAAGTTTGATATTCGACTGTAACAGGCGAGCATATTGTAGTAGAGGTCAAAAGACCTCCATTCTTTTGGAAGGTTTTTGCCTTCCGCTACTTTCGCCCAGGTTGGGGGCAACTTGGGCTACCTGGTCACTCAGATTAGCTTATTTGGCATATAATAATATTTACCATAGGTTTCCCAGAATGGTTAATCCAAAGTCCAAGTACCAGGCTTTTCTCTTCTCATATCTCCTTTCATCCCATTGGGGATCAATCGCGTACTCGCCTTTTGAATGCAGTTTTTCCTCGGTCCAATAGTAACCTACATAGAGATTCAGATTTGTTCTGGGTCGGAGTGACACCAATAGGGAAGGACATACCGTAGAATTTGAGTGCTCGTTTTCCATATACCACGGGCTATCGTTTTTGTCCGTTCGGTAGCAGGTTCTGTTCTGGGAAGGGTAAAAATCCAAACAGCCTTTAAGCACAAGACAGTTGGCAGCTCCCAATGCTGCATTCAGGGATATATAGTACTCTTTATCAGTAATATATGATCGGTATCCATGATAGGCGTCCTCATCACCTTCGTATTCGGTTCTATGGTAACGATAATTGATATTTAACGTGAACTGACCTGGCTTGAGAGGAGGTGTCGAGAATCCATAGGGGATAAAGAAATTCGAGAATTCAGATTTCATAACCGGAGCGGTTATTTGCGAAAGTCTTCCAAGAAAACTCAAACCCAGATCAAAGTACCATAACTTTCTTCTATCATCCAAGTAAGCGGACTGAAACTTTTTATCAAACTTGAAGTTCTCTCTTCTGATGAAAAAAGATCCATTTAACTCGATGTTATCTTTGGGTCTGAATGAGACACTAAAAAATGGAGAGATGTTAAACTCAGAACGGATCATATCCTGCGTGGGTTTTACATCACCATAAGTATAGTAAGCATAGTAACCCGGATTAGTTTTTCGATCCTGAGCTGGGTAAATGTCTAAATTGCTCTTCAATACCAGATCTTTTGTCAGCGCATAGATTACATCAAGTGAAAAGTTATACCTTTTTTCTGTCATTATGTCGTGGAATTCAAGATAAGACAAATCAGCCTCTGTTTTCCAATATTGAAAACTGAAGCTGATAGATCGCTGCCATTGGTTAAGCACAGGCATTCTAAACCCGTAGGGTACTATGAAATTGTTTACCTCCGGATCCGAAAGGGGGCTGAATACTGCGAAAAGGCTATTTCCCAGCATAATGAATCCAAAGTTTAGATGGTAAGTCTTGATTAGCATCTCCGTCTCAAAAAACGGCTCGACGCAGATAAATCTGCGTTGTTTTTCCTTACTGCAATAGAAAGTTCCGAAAATATCAATGTTTCTCTTAGGTCTGAACGATACGTCAAAACTTGGAGAGATGAAGAAATTGGAACGATTCTTGGAGATAAGCTCCAAAGGTTTTGGATGGTTCCCATTCCAGTAAGTTACCCTAGTCTGTTCCGGAAAGAAATCCAAGCTGGTTTCTAAGATTATTCGATCTACTAAAGCATACACTGAACGTAAGGAGAAGAACTGGGTCTTTCGAATATTTTTTGAGTAGAAAGGATCATTTAAAGGATCCCTCCATGATTCGTCTTTACGATAATGGTATGCAATACTCGATGCCCACTGACCACCTTTGAGCAAAGGTGTCTTGAATCCGTAGGGATAGAAGAAATTTGAGATTTCTGAACTGAAGGCAGGTGCTGATACAATAAGAAAACAAATCAATGCAAATAAGATAAAAAGTCTCTTCATAGAAAACCTCTTATTTGCCCATCCAGATAAAAATTAATTTACACTACATTTACTATAACCAAAGGTGAACTTTGTGTCAAGAATAAAATAATTTATCTCATACATTTATCAAATTGAAGATATTCTGTGTTGTGTCAGGTCTTAGACTTTACACAACTGCCAGGAGTAACTCCTGACACCACTTTCAAAATGTTGTTGGATTTGTGTTTATTCGACTGGTAGTTTTATGGTAAAAATCGTTCCCTTTCCCTCCTGGCTCTGCACCTCGACTTTTCCTTTGTGGTCAGTTATGATCCGGTAAGCTATGGCTAAACCCAGGCCGGTTCCTTTGTGTTTGGTAGTGAAATAGGGCTGGAATATCTTTGATAAATTTTCTTTGGGGATTCCGGGACCTGAGTCTTTAATTTTTATCGAAATCTCCCTATTCCCTTTATCGAAGAAAGATTCAAATGTTAATTTTCCATTTTGGGGTGTGGCCTGAACACCATTTAATAAAATATTTAACAAAGCTTTTTTGATCTCCTCTTTGTCGATTTTTATTTTAGGAAGCTCTTTTATATTTATTTCTATTCTTATACTTTTCTGTTGCGCTTCTATTTCAACCAATTTCAATATTTCGTTCAATAGGAGATTAACGTCTGTTTCAACCAGGTTTAATTTGTGAGCCTTAGCCAGGCTTAAAAACTGGTTGATTATAAGGTCCAGCCTTTTTATCTCCTTTATAATCGTATTGGTGAAGGAAGTGTATTCATCCTCGTCCTTTGTCGGAACAAACTCCTTTTTCAATCTCTGGGTAGCAATTGAAATCGCATTCAAGGGATTTCTTATCTCGTGGGCAACGCCGGCAGCTAAATTACCCAAAGCTTTTAGCCTTTCTGCTCTTTTTGCCTCCTCCTCGAATTTTTTTATTTCAGTGACATCGTGTATCACCGATACCGCACCCCCTATTTTACCCTCCTCGTCATAGATGGTGGAGGTTCCAACGATTAAAAATTTGTCTTCACCGGAAAAGGTTTTAAACTCCGTCTCAATTCCTTTGACCATTTTTTTCTGCTTTAACGTTTTTCCCAAAAGGGGCTCGTCCTCAGGAAAGGTCTCTGAGTAGCTTTTGTTTAAAACATCCTCTTTTCTCAAGGAGAAGACAGATTCAGCCACCCGGTTTATTATAATTATCTTTCCATCCTGATCCACTGCCACCACTCCGCTTTCCATCCCCTCCAGTACGTTTCCGGTTATGGTCTTGATCTGTTTGAAAGATCTGTTAAGAACGAAATAGCTCTGGTTTATCACCACAATCCCGATTAAAACTATCCCCAGAATGAAAAGAATTAAGGCGAAGAATATCATCTGACGGGTGTAGCTTCGGGATATCCGGTCGTATCCCTCCAGGGACAATCCCAATCTGAAAATCCCCTGGGGATATTCCTCGGATGAGAATGGCTTTACCACCTCCAGGATTTTTTTATCCTCAAAGGGAGTTACCCGGCTTAATGTGATGTTTGAGTTTAAAGAACTCTGCAAAAAGGGATCTGACTCTATCTTGAGCATTCTTTCGATTTTTTTCGAGGCGAAAACGATTCCCTCCTCGGTTTGAAGAAGAATATATTCGATCCCTGCCTGCTGGCTTATCTTCTGAACCAGGTAACCGATCCCCACCTTTTCCTCGAAGCCGCGAAAATACCAGGCAGGTGCCATGGCTAAAATCGCCCCCTTTCCCTCAGATCTTCTTTTTATTACCCCATATTTTTTTTCGGATAATAAATCCTCTTCTTCGATTTTGAAAAAGACCTCCTCGGTTTTTTCCCTGACAAACTCGTTCAGTGCAGAGTATACTACCCCGGAGGTGTCCTCATATATCTTTTTTTCAAAGGGCTTGTCGCTTTGAACCATTTTCCCATCTTGATCTAAAATATCGATTCTTGAGAGGCCGGTAAGATTGGCGATTCTCTGAAGCTGCTGTTCGGTGATCTTTCCCTCAGTATCCAGCCTGTCGATCAGCTTGACAATGTCTGAGAGCTTATCAGCGGACAAATCCTCGATCAGAAGATTAGCGGTGATGGTATTCTGGCTTGCCAGAACCAGAGATTCCAACAGAGCATTCCCCTCCTTTTCCATTATCTCCAGGAGGTTGGATCTGCTTTTCTGAATTCCGATGAATGCGATTACGAAAAGAATGGTTGCTAAAAGCAGGGTGATGAGTATCGCATATTTTAAGTTTAAATTGGCTAAAAATTTTGGTGGCTGAGCCTTGTTCATACTTTTTCCCTTAAGACCAATTTAAATCAACCAAGGACAGGTGTCAAGAGATATGAGATTTTGTTTTATTTAAAGCTCAGAAAATAATCGAGTACAGAAGGATTACCGAAAGGGCTAGCATAACAGCTGCGGTGATCCAGGCGATGACATTAAACCATACTTTATTGGTATATTTTCCCATTATCCTTTTGTCGTTGATTAAAAATAGAATAAAGATCAAAACGAAGGGCAAAAGCATTCCATTCAGAACCTGGGTGAGGAACATGATGTAAAACAAAGGAAGTCTGGGAATAAGGATAACACCTGCTCCGACGAAAACCAGAAGGGAATAGAGCAGGTAAAACTGGGGAGCTTCGGAGAATTTTTTATTAACCCCGTTTTCCCATCCCATTCCCTCGCATACCACGTAAGCGGTTGACAGAGGCAGAATCGATGCGGCAAAGAGGGATGCGTTCAAAAGCCCGAAGGCGAAAAGATAGGAGCAGTATTTTCCTGCCAGGGGAGCCAGAGCTAAAGCTGCCTCGGATGCGGAGTTTATTTTTATTCCCTGACTGAATAGGGTGGCAGCGCAGACGACGATTATAAAAAAAGCGACTATGTTAACCACGAAGCTTCCGGTGATAACGTCTATCTGAGAGTATTTGTAGTTTTTGAGTTTAACGTTTTTCTCCACAATTGCGGATTGAAGATAAAACTGCATCCAGGGAGCTATGGTGGTTCCCACCAGTCCCACCAGCATGCTGATACTTGCAGGGTTGAAACTGAACTTGGGGGAGAGAAGGCTTTTTCCCACCAGATTCCAGTCGGGATTGGCGATGAAGCCAGATATTATATAGGTGATATAGAAAAAACAGGCGACCAGAAAGACTTTCTCCACTGATTTATAGGATCCCTTGACAACTAAAAGCCAAACCAGAAGGGAACAGAGGGGCATGGACAGGTAAGTTGATATACCGAATATTCCCATGGCCGAAGCTACGCCAGCGAACTCG
>LJUW01000111.1 GCA_001304315.1 candidate division Zixibacteria bacterium SM23_73_2
AGGTTATTCAGAACACCAGGGGCTTCATGGCATCCCATACCCTCCAACCTATAAGCTATGGCAATTTTTTGCTTTATCGCTGAATCTCGTAACCCAATAAACCAGATAACCCAGATTCCGCTTGCAATTTCCTGAGTTATGTGCAAAAATAAAAATGTTTTGCATTAATATGGTTTGAATGCGGTTGGTTTTCCATGCGGCTAGCTTAACGGGAGATCTGAACTGGAGGTGAGACCGGGAATATAAAACCCATCTTTGGTAAAGAGGTTTGAAAACCGTAGGCATTTTTGGACGAGAAGCCCGGTATTTAAAGCACCGAGGGACCTATTCACTCCACTCGGTGCTTTTTTTATATAGATTCTGCTTAGCCAGGATGGGAAACCGGTGAAAACCAATAAAGCAGGGGAACTTCAACATCACTGTGCAGGAAACAGAGAAGACATAAAACAGAAAGAGTAAGGAGGTATGAATGATAGAAAATATTTTGCTTGGTTTGGGAATTTTATATGTTACAGCAATAGTCGTCTATTGTGGGGTAGTAGCAACATATAGAGATTTGAGTTCCTTAGAGTATGTTTTCTTGGCAGTCCTCGGAATTCTAGTATCTGCCCTTATTTCTTACCTTGGAGGGAAAAAGTCACTCCGAGAGGAAGCTAAGAAGAGTTTGGAAGAGGGAGCTAAAAAAGCACTTAGGAGAATTAATGTTATTTCTGAATCTGGAATAAGAATATTTCAGAATGTTCAAGAGAAATTGAATGAGTTCGTCAATTCTCCTGAGGGGAGAACCAAGAAATCTAATGGATTACTACGAGAATACTACGAGAATACTTTCAAGGGATTGGAAATCAAATACAAGATTTGATGGCAAATATTGAAGCCTCAGTCGAAGATTGGAGAGATATTTTGCCAGATGAATTTAAGAAATTAGATGAACAGAATAGGAAATTTGCAGAGGCTTATGAGAGGGCAATTCAAGAGAAAAATGAAATAGAAAGAAAATACCAAGAAGATTTAAAAATATATAAGGAAGACCGAAAGAAGAGAGAAGCAGCTATAAGAGCGCTCCGAGGAGAATTAGGCAGGACTCACGGAAAATATAAAGCTGAAATCGCACGAATTAAATCCGAATATGCACCTATAAGTGGATATGGAACGACCACACCCTCTGTTTCTGGCTCTAGCCTTTCAGACTTAATGTTCCCGGCGACAGAGGCGGCTCGTAAATTCATCCACCAATTTAGCTTATCAGGCTTAGATGATAGATGGGCAGTAATAGGAGAAGAACCCAAGGGGAAACCAAAGGGAAAATCTAAAGACAATTCTACACTAATAAAAGCAAAAGACAATAGTGAGGAAAAAGAACAAGTAAGCAATAAAGATGATGGTTCAACGCACGTATTTCTTCCTGATGAAGAAGAGAGGAAACCGAGAAGAAGAAAAAAAAAAGGGAGAATAGGGTCACATCTTCATTTGTCATTTAGGGCGATTCAGCAGAAAGGGACGCCCATAAAATTATAAGTTTCTGATAGGCATGGGGGCAGGACCTGACATTGAATAACCAATCCTTGTTTAACCGCCCAATCCGACGGACACGGTAAACCGCGCCTCTGATCGCTGGCCTTATAGTAGGGGACGTTGTTACTTAGATTCCGAAAGATTTTTTAATGATGTGGTGGGAATTCAATAGGATTTTTGTGCTCCGACATGCCCGCTCAAACGTCCCCTGTGGCTTGCACCACATAATGATCCTTGACATTAATAAATTTGCCACGGGGAATAACTTGGTCTGAATGCGGCAGAGATTGCCCGTCACCTCGGGGTGGCCACTTCGAGCATCATAATGGCAATTGAGAAGGAGGGCATGGGGTGAAAGAAAAAAGCAACGTAGGTAACAACGTCCCCAAAATTCCCGAAAAACTGGAAGAAAAAGGTCAGCCAGAGTAGGAAATAAACGAAATAGGTTCGGATTATTTCCAATTTTAATAGCATAAACGCAATAAGTTCGGTTATTTGACGTTATACGCCATGTCTTAATCCTTAGGGTCTGCAAAAGAATATATAAAGTGAGGTATAAAGATGAAAATACAAAAGATTGAAATAAAAAACTATCGTTCGTTACGCAATTTAACCATTTATCCAGAAGATATTCTAGCATTGGTTGGTCGAAACAATAGCGGTAAATCAAATCTCATTAAAGCACTTGAGCTGTTTTTTAAAGCCTCGACACGTCTGGTTAATGATGAATGTTTTTATAATCACAAAACCGAAGCACCTATTGAGATACTCATTACCTTTGAGCAACTAAGTGATTGGGAGAAAAAAGAATTTAAAGCTTGGATGGATGAAAATAAGTTAGTTGTGGGAAGAGAAGTTGTTTGCACCGGCAAGGATTCTTATACTATTAATAATCTAGCTATTACAAGAGTCCCAGAACCTGAATGGCTCCGAGAAGATATAATAAACAGCGAGAAAATAACTGAGTGGTGGTCCAAAAAAGATGAGTTGAAAATAAATGGATTAGATTTTGGAGTAGAACTTGGAACTTCAAAGCCCGGAGTGGGGAAATGGAAAGAAACTGTTAAGAAATTTTTAAACGAACACCGTGATGAAATACCTTGGAAAAAGGAAAGGCGTGAAAATCCTAAAGGTTACGACGGAGTTTTAAAAGGAGCCCTGCCGGAATTCATACATATTCCTGCCGTGAGGGACATTTCAGAGGAGGCAAAAGTAGCAAAGACAAATCCATTCGGGCAACTTATTAATTCTGTACTTGAAAAGATATCTGAGACACAGAAGGAGCTGATATCGAAACAATTAAAGGAAATAGAAAAGCGACTAAATCGTAGCGAGGAAGGAGAACGGATTACTGAGATTAGGGATATAGAAGCCCGCCTAAACAAATTAATGTCCGAACTTATGGATTGTGACATTGAGATTGAAATGGCTACGCCTCAATTGAAAGAGGTTTTTGGAGCAGCCAAGATTTATGCTGATGACGGGCTGAGGACTACTATTGAGACGAAAGGACATGGTATGCAACGTTCGATGATTTTCACAATCTTGCGTGCTTACGCTGAACTATCACATGTTCGAAAGGCTGCGGAGAAAGCAGAAGAGAGAACCACAATTTTTGCGATTGAGGAACCCGAGCTTTATTTACACCCACAATCACAACGAACTTTAATGTCAGTCTTTCGAGAAATAGCCAGTGGAAGGGATCAGGTAATTTACAGCACTCAGTCTAGTTTATTTGTCGATATTAGCTATTTTGTTCAGATTTGTATCATGCGGCGGGAGAAAAAGGAAAAAAGTTACGAAAGCTATCCTACCCAACTTTTAATGTCAACGATGATTGAAGATCTTAAGGCAAGAAAAGGAGTTGATGCTACCGAAGAAGGTATAAGAGAACAATATTCTCATGCCTTCAACCCAATGATTAATGAAGGTTTCTTCGCAGATAAGGTGGTAATAGTAGAAGGGCCCTCAGAGCAGTATGCGCTACCCATTTATGCAGATTCTCTTAGATGCGATCTGGATCGAAATAACATCTCTGTTGTTCATTCAGGCGGTAAGGGGCAAATTGATCGTCTGCTGCGAATATTTAATGGCTTTAAGATTCCTACCTACCTATGGTTTGACGGAGATAAAAACAGTGATAAAAAAGATGTTAGAGATAAAACGTTAGAACTTCTAGAATTACTTGGTGATCCCGTTGAGAAAATTGAAGATGTTGAAACAAAGGTATCAGATATATATGCGATATTGGAATATAAATTAGAAGAAACTTTGAAAGACGAATTAGTAGATTATGAAGACCTTGTCCAACAGGCGGTGGAAACGCTTGGTCCTACCGGTAAGCCATTGAAACACCGATTTATTGCTAACCAACTTAAACGGAGAGTAGATAATGGCAAATCACCTGAAGAGGTTTTGCCAAAAACAATAATCAAGATTGTTGAAAGAATAAAGAATTTATCTTTCTACGGCAGTATGTTTCAAGAGTTGGGAAGGTAACAATATGATGGTTGTTGGCACGGCGTATAACAGAGCGTATCTGGCTTCGGTGCTTTGCACCTCCGCCCAAATCCAGCAAAGCTTGACTTCAGATACGCTCGGAACGTTATGCGTAATCATGGAGGAAGAGCGTTTGATAGCTAAAAGAAAAGCAATATCCTTCCAAAAGAAAGGATGTGCTTGGTACATAAAAGTAAAATATAAAGAATAGTAGTGTGGATAGAAGGTGATAAAATGGTTCGATTTATTCAAACATCTGACTGGCAGATTGGAATGAAAGGTGGAGGCCTTGGTGAAGCTGGCCCTATTGTGCGTGAGATCCGGATTGAATCAATCCATAATGTGTTGAAATCTGCTCAAGAGCAAAAAGTTGACTTCGTGCTCTTGTGAGTGGAATGGATCACATCTTAAATATTAAGTATTGGCATCTGCCACCGGTAAGCATTTTGCGGCACAAAAAAGCAGTGGGGCCCAACTAATCAACTCAACAGACGCGGTAAACTGCGCCGCTGATCTCCAGCGTTTAGAATCCATCGAAAGGACATTACCCAGAATGCATTTTGAAGAAATCCGAGATATCGTCATTGAAATCCTTCAGGAGGCTGAGGGCAAGTTCCTATTACCATACCAGATCTTCGAAAGAATCAAAATTAAGGATCCACCGCTAGCCCAACGGATCAAACATAAATATCGCTCTGCCAAAGGCAAGCCTTCCATGGGCGCCGGGGCAGGGATATACTACTCACCAGCTTCATTCGTTGCACTGGCGCTAAACAATTTCAAAGAAAGCCACCCGGAGATCAGGAAAGAGTGGTTTGACCCGTCTGACATTAGCATAAAGGAAGTCCAACCTGGAAACGAAGAAGAAGTATCCATATGGGCCTGGAAGGATGGAAGGAGGAATCCTAACCAATCAATACAAAGAACCCATCGACTCGCTCAGTACAACTGATGTCCAGCGTTATGTCTACGACTCCAAGGAAAGAATAAGGGGGTAGGGTCACATCTTCATTTGTCATTTAGGACGATTCAGCAGAAAGTCACAGAAAGAGACGTCCATAAAATTATAAGTTTCTGATTGGCATGGGGGGCCGGATCTGACAATGAAGAACTGATCCCGGCTTAGCCCCTGAATGCAGGGGATCCCTTGGTAGACTCAGGACAGGCCCTTCGATTCGGGGTGCTCGCTCAGGCGCTCATCTCGATCATTATTTGGAAGAATCAACTATGAGGTTCCAAATTGGCTGATATATCCTCAAGGAAAGCGATACGAATTTTTGGGTTATGTACCGTCATTTTATGGTTTTCCTACGTCGTATATTTTCCACCCTTTGTCCAAACCCCGAATATGAAAGGACTGATTGATGAAGGGTACCAAATGTATAATCTGATGAATCCAGGAGTATCAAAGCAGCAGTTGGAAAAAAGATTATTATTCTCCCTTTATTTTGCCTATGCCAAAGCGATCATCATGGTATTGGCTGGTGTAATAGCCGGATCTTTAATTTATAAATACAAACGATTTGGACGAATACTTGCGATAACTCTTGGCATCATAATGCTTGGGGGACGAGCGTTTGCCTTATTAAAGGCATATCCGGATATTATTGAAAGGTTAAGAATAATCTACGTTTTTCTGTTGTCACATGCTCCATTACAGATCATCCACAAAGATATAATAGCTCCAGTCTTTTTTATTTTCAGTATTGTTTATTTGTGTAAAAAGTCTGTAGCACAAAAATTTACATGAGCTATCACAAATAAGCTTGGGGGAGCGTTGGTTCTGAAACAACTTATTTAGATCTGAAAGCGCATAGGTGCGAGCAGTCTTGCGGCCTAAAGGTATTATGAAGAAACTATATAAATTATAGTTAGCTTTACAAGAATCCAATAGGAGAATGTAAAATGACATCCTTT